>SYOX01000322.1 GCA_005804885.1 Pseudomonadota bacterium | reverse complement strand
GGCGATCACCGGCCTCGATCTGGTCGAGTGGCAGCTCCGGATCGCCATGGGCGAGCCCATCCCCTTCGACCAGAGCGACCTCAAGGCCCAGGGCGCCGCCGTCGAGTGCCGGATCTACGCCGAAGACCCCGACGCCGGTTTTTTGCCCGCCACCGGCCGCCTCGTCGACTGGCACCTGCCCGACGACATGCCCGGCCTTCGCCTCGACAGCGGCGTCGAGGCCGGGCTCCAGATCCCCGTCCACTACGACCCCATGCTCGCCAAGCTCATCGCCCACGGCGCCGACCGCCAGGAGGCCCACCGCCGCATGATCCGCGCCCTGCGCCGCTTCTCCATCCTGGGCCCGACCACCAACCGCGCCTTCCTCCTGCGCGTCCTCCAACACCCCGCCTACCAGGCCGGCGACCTGAGCACCCACTTCATCGACGATCACCTCGCCGAGCCCGCCCCGGCCCCCGGCGAGCCCCTCCTGCGCGCCGCGATCATCGCCACGCTGGCCGGCTGGGCCGACCGCCGCCAGCGCCGCGACCTGCTGCCCGGCGTCGAGGTCGGCTTCCGCAACAACCCCTTCATGGACCAGTCCGACTCCTGGCGCGTCGGCGGCAGGACCCTCCACGTCCGCTACCGCAACCTCGGCGACGGGAACCTCCGGCTGGTCGCCAGCGCCGACGACGATCCCGCCGACACCACAGACGCCGGGGCGCCGCCGGAGCCCACGAGCGCTCGCGTCGTGGGCTGGCAGGCCCCGACCCTGACCGTCGAGCTCGACGGCGTGATCCAGGCCCACCGCGTCTTTGTCGAGGGCGGGCGGTGCTTTATCCACGACATCGACGGGGCCTGGGCGCTCGACGCGGTCCCGCGCTTCCCCGAGCCCGGCGCCGAAGCGGTCGCTGGCGGGTGCACGGCCCCGATGCCCGGGCGCGTCATCCGGGTCGCGGTCCAGACCGGCGACGCCGTCGCCGCAGGCGACGTGCTCGTGATCCTGGAGGCCATGAAGATGGAGCACCCCGTCTGCGCCCCCAGAGACGGCCAGATCGCCCAGGTGCTCGTCGAGGCCGGCGATCAAGTCGAGGTCGACGCCGTCCTCGTCGTCATCGGGGACGCTTGAGCCGCTGACGAACCCGCCCCAACCCGGACACCCCGGCCCCACGCGAGTCCGGTTTCGCCCCTGGGCCCGTGGAGGTGGGAAAATGCGAGTCCGGTTTCGCCCCTGGGCCTGTGGAGGTGGGAAAATGCGAATCCGGTTTCGCCCCTGGGCCTGTGGAGGTGGGAAAATGCGAGTCCGGTCTGGCCCGAAGGCGATCAAGGGCGGCGTTGTGCGATTCCGGGTCACACTTTTCTCATGCGAGGAGGCGCGCGGGCGAGTTCGGACACGATCTGCGGCGATCGTGCTCGGCGTCGGGTGAGTCTGGGGATGATCTGAGGCGATTGGGATCGGCGAAGGACGATTCCGGGTCACACTTCTCCCAGGCGAGGAGGGCGCAGGCGAGTTCGGGCTGGGGCGGCGGCCTGCGCGCTCGGCGTGGGAGAGTCCGGGGCGATCTCGGAGGCGTTTGACGAGGGGGTGGGGCGGGCGGTAGTGTACGCTCGCCTCATCGGGCGTGTTTTCCAGACGGACTCTCTTCAAGGAGCAGCGACATGGCGCTTTGGCAAGCGATGGCGAAGGCCTTCAACAAGGACACGACCCTTCATGATCTGACCGCGACGCAGTGTGAGGCGGTCATCGACGCTCTGACGCTGATCCTCTACGCCGACGGCAAGGCCTCCTTCCTGGAGACGACGGAGCTGGAGCACCTGCTGCACGAGATGCCCTGGACCCACAACAACGCCGCGGTCGACGCCTACACCGAGGCCTCGGCCGAGCGGGTCGCGGCGCTGAGCGGCGCGGACGCCATCGACGCCTTCTCCGCCTCGATCGCCGCTCGCCTGCCGGCCGAGGCCGACGTGCGCGAGAAGGCCTACGAGCTGGCCGCCCGGCTGGCGCACGCCGACTGGCAGGTCAGGGCGGGCGAGCGCACCATGCTCGACAGCCTCTCCAGGAACCTCGGCATCGCCGCCGACCGCGCCGCCCAGATCGACAAGAAGGTCGCCGACGAGACGATCTGATCCTGGCCTTTTGAGACACGGCGATCTCGACGGGTTGCCGCCGATGGTTGGACGCGCGGTCCTTCGGGTGGATCACCCATCGAAGGGCTCCATCTGCCCAAACCTAATCTCCCCCGCAACCTCGGGGAGACGGCTCCCCGACCACCCAGGGGACCCTCGCCATGACGCACCCAGCCGCCGCCACGCCGCCCTCCGCCGACAACTTCAACGAATTCAGCAGCATCGGCGAGGTCTTGCCGGAGCTGATGGGCGCGCCGCCCTCGGTCGCCGATCAGGGCTTCGGGGTGATGCGCGCGCAGCAGGGGGCGCTGCCGCTGTCGGCGCTCGGGGTCAAGGGGCGGATCGTGGGGCTGGTGTCGCGGCTGGAGGTCGAGCAGGTCTTCTCCAACGCCTTCGAGGTGCCCATCGAGGCGACCTACATCTTCCCGCTGCCGCCCGGCGCGGCGGTGACCCGCTTCTCGATGGAGGTGGCTGGCCGGGTGATCAAGGGCGAGCTCAAGCGCCGCGACGAGGCCCGCGAGGTTTACACCCAGGCCGTCGCCAGGGGTCAGCGGGCGGCCATGGCCGAGGAGGAGCGGCCGGACGTCTTCACCATGCAGGTCGGCAACCTCATGCCCGGCGAGCAGGCCAGGGTGCGCCTGAGCCTGACGGGGCGGCTGGACTGCCGCGGCGGCGAGGCGACCTTCAGGTTCCCGCTCGTGGTGGCGCCGCGCTATATGCCGGGGAAGGCGCTGCCCGGGGCGGGGGCGGGGGTGGGGATCGCCGCGGACACCGACGCCGTGCCCGACGCCTCGCGGATCAGCCCCCCGGTGATGCTGCCCGGCCTGCCCAGCCCGGTCCGGCTGTCCATCGAGATCGAGATCGAGGGCGGCGGTTTGCAGGTGCGCGACCTGCGGTCGAGCCTGCACGCGGTCAAGACCACGTCCAGGGCCGGGATCACCCGCGTCGCGCTGCTGCCCGGCGAGCGCCTGGACAGGGACTTCGTGCTGCGCTTCGGCGTGTCGGGCGAGAAGCTCGACAGCGCGCTGCTGCTGTGCCCGGACGCCGACAGCGACGCGGGCACCTTCATGCTCACGCTCGTCCCCCCGGCCCGGCAGGGCGGCCTGCGCCCCAGGGACGTCATCTTCGTCCTGGATCGCTCAGGCAGCATGGGCGGCTGGAAGATGGTCGCGGCGCGGCGGGCGGTCGCCCGCATGGTCGAGGGGCTTGATCCGCGCGATCGCTTCGGGATCTACGCCTTCGACACCCTCGTGGAGTCGCCGCCCCGGCTCGACGGCCTTGAGCTCGTCCCGGCCACCGAGGCCAACCGCGCCGTCGCCGACGACTACCTCGCGAAGATCGAGGCGCGCGGCGGCACCGAGATGGCCGAGCCGCTGACCCAGGCCGTCGAGCGCCTCGCGGGCGGCCACCAGGACCGCACCCCCGTGCTGGTCCTCGTCACCGACGGGCAGGTCGGCAACGAGGATCAGATCCTCAGGGCGCTGTCCCCGAAGATGAAGAACGTGCGGGTCTTCACCGTCGGCATCGACCGCGCCATCAACGAGGGCTTCTTGACCCGGCTGGCGCAGCTCGGCGGCGGCGACTTCGAGCTGGTCGAGTCCGAAGCTCGCCTCGACGAGGTCATGGCCCGGATCCAGCGCTCGATCGGCGCCCCCGTCCTCACCGAGCTGAGGGTTGACCTTGAAGGCGTCGAGGTCGACCGCGACACCTTCGCCCCGCAGCGGCTCCCCGACCTCTTCGACGGCGCCCCGGCGATCGTCACCGGCCGATACCGCGGCGCGGCCGGCCGCCGCCAGATCGAGGCCGTCATCCAGGGCTGCGACCCGAGCGGCGGCCGCGTGCGCCAGCGGGTCGAGGCCCGCGTCGTCAAGGACGAGGCGATCACCACCCTCTGGGCCAGGGGCTTCGTCCGCGCCCTCGACGACCGGCTCGCCGCCGGGGCCGGCGACCGCTTCGGGATCGAGCAGCGCCTCATCGAGGCCTCGCTCAACTTCGGCGTCCTGAGCCGCCTGACCGCCTTCGTCGCGGTGGACGGCGAGGTGGTCAACCCCGGCGGCGGCGGTGCGCGACAGGTCCAGCCGGTGGAGGCGCCCTCGGGCTGGAGCACGGGGAGCTTCGCCTGCCCGGCGCCCTCCAGCGCGCCCCTGGATCGGGCTTGCGCGATGGCCGCTCCTTGTGCGCCTCCTCCCCCGATGCAGACCCGAGCCCGCGTCACCTCCGCGGCCTCGTTCGGCGGCGCTCAGGGCATGGCCGACGCCAAGGCCAGGTCGTCCTTCAAGAAGGAGGCGATGGCGTCCATCTCGACGGCCCCGCTCCTGATGGCCGACTTCGAACCCTCCGGCCCGGCCCCGACGGTGGAGCGCGCCCTGTCGGCCCCGCAGCCCTCTGTGGCGCCCCGTGGGGCCGGCCGCCCTCGCCTCTTGATCGCGCTGGCGGCGCTGGCGGCGCTCTTCGGGTTCATCGCGCTGCTGTGGGCCGTCGCCGCGCTGCTGTCGCTCATCTGAGGCGCGCCCGGCCTCGTTGCCTCCCTTGCCCCTGCCGCCTACAATGGCCCGGCGAGCGCGCTTGGGCGCTCGCCTTGAGCTGGGCAGGCGATGCGACACCTCCTCTTTATTGTTCTAATGTTGGCGATGGGTTGTGGTGATCCTGCGGGCGAACCTCCGGTCCCGGAGGACGAGCCCGACGCGGGCGACGCGGGGGAGGTCGAGCCGGAGCCGGAGCCCGAGGCCGAGCCTGAGGATGAGCCGCCGATCCCGGCGGCGCCGAAGACGGTGACGGTGGGGACCTTCCGGGTGGCGCTGTCGCCGGCCGAGGGGTCGATCCGGATCGAGGACGGGCAGGGGGAGGTGCTGCTGGAGAGCCTGGGGGTGGCGGATCAGGGTGAGGATCCGGCGCTGGACAGGCTCGGCGGCTACGCGGCGGCGGCGTCGAGGCGGACGACGCTGGAGGTCGAGACGATCGCGGGCGCGTTCCGCTTCACCCGGCCGGATGGGGCGTGGTCGCGCTACACGACGATCACGGCCATCGAGGAGGGCCCGACGGGCGGCTCGCTGACCTTGACCTGGGACGCGCTGGGCGCGCCGCCGGCGACGATGAGGCTGGCGCTCGACACGCGCGCCCACCTGGAGGTGACCTGGACGGCGCCGCAGGAGGCGGGGGCCGAGGGCCGGCAGCCGCTGGTGTCGATGGCCTTCAAGTGCCAGGAGGGCGAGCGCTTCTACGGGCTCGGGTCGCAGTCCTACGCGTCGGAGCATCGGGGCTGGCGGGTGCCGATCTGGACGCGGGAGCAAGGGATCGGCAAGAAGGAGGGCGCGATCTTCGGCTTCCAGGGCGAGCTGGAGGACGCCTACGCGCCGATGGGCTGGGTGATGTCCTCGCGGGGCTACGGCGTGCTGCTGGGCCGCTCCGAGCGCAGCGAGTTCGAGCTGTGCAGCGAGCGCGACGACGCCTGGCGCCTGGAGACCTACGCGGACACGCTGAGCTTCACCTTGATGGCCGCCGACACGCCCAAGGGCTTGATCGAGAAGCTGACGGCGATCACGGGGCGCATCGCGCCGCCGCCGCCGTGGACCTTCGCGCCCTGGAATGACGGCCTCAAGAGCGCCGAGCGGGTGCGGCAGACCGCGGCGACGCTGCGCGACAACGGCATCCCCTCGTCGGCGATGTGGGTGGAGGACTGGATCGGCGGCGAGGAGGAGGGGATTACGGGCTACCACCTGAGCTACCTCTGGTACGCGGACGAGGAGCGGTGGCCGGAGCTGCCCGCGCTGATCGCCGATCTCAACGCCGAGGGCTTCGAGTTCCTGGGCTACTTCAACTCCTTCATCCGCAAGGAGTCTCCGATGTGGCAGGAGGGGCTTGACGGCGATTTCTTGATCAAGACCGTCGACGGCGAGCCCTTCGAGTTCACCGATCCGATCTTCAAGCAGGCCTCGCTCGTGGACCTGACCCACCCGGGGGCGGTGGAGTGGCTGCGGGGCTACCAGCGGATCGCGGTCGAGATGGGGATAAGGGGCTGGATGGCCGACTTTGGCGAGTGGCTGCCCTTCGAGGCCGTCATGCACGACGGCCGCACCGGGGCCGAGGTGCACAACCTCTACCCGCTCCTGTGGCAGGAGGCCAACCGCAAGAACCTGGATGACTTCGTGGGGGCCGGCCAGTACACCTTCTTCGCGCGCTCGGGCTTCGCGTGGACGGGCGGGGGCACCTCGGGGTTGGCGCCGGTGGTGTGGGCCGGGGATCAGAACACGGCGTGGGACGCGGGGGACGGGCTCAAGTCGGTCGTCCCCATCGGCCTCAACCTTGGGATGACGGGGGTGGGGGTCTTTACGCACGACATCGCGGGCTATGCGTCGGCGATCACGCCGCCGTCGAGCAAGGCGCTCTTCTTCCGGTGGACGTCGCTCGGGGCGTTCACGCCTGTGATGCGGACCCACCACGGCGCCAAGGACGAGCAGAACTGGGCTTTTGATCGGGATGAGGAGACGCTGGCGCACTGGAAGCGCTACGCGATCGAGCACGCGCTGCTCTACCCGACCTTGATGTCGCTGGCGATGGAGTCCTCGCGGACGGGGGTGCCGATGTTCCGGCACATGGCGCTGGAGTTCCCCGACGACCCGGAGGCGGCGGGGCTGCGCGATCAGTACATGCTCGGCGGCGATCTGCTGGTGGCCCCCGTGCTGGACGAGGGGGTCGAGGAGGTCGAGGTCTACCTGCCGGCGGGGCTCTGGGCGTCGTGGTGGACAGGCGAGGTGCTTGAGGGGGGGCAGCGTCACAGGGTCGCGGCGGGGCTGGGGGAGATCCCGGTCTTCGTGAGGCCCGGCGGGATGGTCCCGAGGCTGCTGGAGGCGCCCGACACCTTCACGCGGGCCAGCCGCGAGGGGATCAGGACGCTGGAGGAGGTCGAGGGTCGGCTGGAGCTGCGGCTCAACGGGGGCGCGGCGGGCTCGCTGGTGCTCTACGACGGGACGCGCCTGGAGATGACGGCGGAGGCCTTCCCGGAGCGGCTGACGGGCGCGTCGGTCGGCGGGGTGGCCTTGCCGATCTGCGCCGACGCGGGCCAGGGCGACTGCGTGGATGTGGACGGGCGCGAGATCCGCGTGGAGGGGGCGGGCTTCGAGGTGTTGATCGAGGGCGGCCCGAGGGTGTCTGTTCAGGGTCCGGGGCGGGCGTGGGTGCTCAGGCCGATGTAAGGGGAGGGCGCGGGTGGAGGCGCTCTGGCCCTTGCTGGTTCTGGTGGCGCTCATCGCCGGGGTCGCGGGGGGTGTGCTGTGGCGGCGCGGGCTGCGCGGCGATCTGCCGATGGTGGCGGTGTGCGCGGGGGTGACGCTGGCTGCGGTCGGTGGGCTGGTGATCGAGGGGCCGGTGGGGGCCTTGCTGGGCGGCGCGGCGCTGCTGTCGAGCTTCTTCCTGGAGATGCTGCCGGCGCTGCTGCGCGCCCTGGCCCAGCTGGCCCGGCTTCAGGGGCGGCACGGGCGAGCGCTCTGGATGGCGGCGCTGGTGTGGTTGTCGAGGCCGACCTGGTCCAACTGGGTGTCGCTCCAGATCGCGCGGGGGGTGAGGGCGGTCGAGGCGGGTCGCCGAGGGGGGGCGCAGGTCGCGGGCGGCCTCCAGCGGCGGCTGGACGCGATGGCGGCGCTGCGGCGGCCGCGCAACGCGCGGGCGCTCGGGCAGATCGAGGCGCTGGTCTTCGAGGGGATCGTGGCCGTGGGCGCGGTGGAGGGGCGCTGGGGGGCGCTGGTCGGGCTCTACGAGGGCCAGGAGGGGCTGGCGCGGGCGCTGGCGCTCTTCCCGACGGGGGCGTCGTCGGACATGGTCAGGGCGCTGGCCGAGGTGGGGCGCCTGGACGACGCGGCGCAGCTCGTGCGCGAGCTCAACGCGGAGGGCGACGAGGCCGACGACTCCGAGCGCAGCGACGCCTTCTTGAACAAGGCCAGGATCACCTTGCTGGCCTACGCCGGCATGGTGGAGGCGCTGGAGGGGGTCTTTGAGCGGCGATCGGCGCTTCGGGGGCTCTTCGGGAGAGCAGAGCGCAGGGCGCTGATGGGGCGCGCGGCGCGGCCCGCGCCGTCGATGAGCCCGTGGACGCGCCAGATCGCGCGCGAGACCGCCAGCGCGCTCCAGGCCGAGGCGCGGCTGTCCACGACCTTCTCGAACCTGTCTTCGCCGAGCCCTGCCATGAGCGCCGTGCTCATCGGGCTCGCCGCGATTTTCGTGGCCGAGATCGCCACCGGCAGCGCCACCGATCCGGCGCACCTGGCCGCGCTCGGCGGTCACCTGCGCGAGCCCGTGCTTCAGGGCCAGTGGTGGCGCCTGATTACGGCGACCTTCCTGCACGCCGGGATCGTCCACCTGAGCCTCAACGGGGCCTTCCTGCTGATCTTCGGCAACCTGCACGAGCGCCTCGTCGGCCCGTGGCGATTCTTGACGGTCTACCTGCTGTCGGGGATCGCCGGGGCGCTGGCGGCGGCGCTGACGGAGGGGGACAAGGTCGGCGTCGGGGCATCGGGGGCCATCTTCGGCGTCATCGGGGCCTGCCTCCCGGCCATGCTGAGGGTCGCCCGGGAGGTGCCGCCGCGCTGGCTCCTGCGGCGCCTCTTTGCTCTGATAAGTGTTTTGATCTTGAACACTTACATTGGGCTGTCGGTCGAGTTTGTCAGCCTCTGGGCGCACGCCGGGGGGTTGGCCGCAGGCGTCGCGATCCAGCTGGCGCTCATCGGGCTGGATCGGGCCGTCGGCGCGCGGGCGGAGGGGATGGTCCGCGGCGGTGCGGTGGCGCTGTGGGGGGCGAGCCTGTTGTTGGGAGGCGTCGGGCTGGCGCGCTCGCTGAGCGGCCCGCTGGGCGAGCGGCCCGTCGTCAGCGTCGCCCTGGAGGGCACCTCGGGGGGTTACGGGCCGCGAGCCTCGGTCGGGCGGCTCAGGTTGGATGTCCCGGCCGACTGGGTGCGGGATCTGTCCGATCGGGCGGCGCGCGCTGAGGGCTGGCCGCGCTTTGAGGGCACGCGGGCCGCGCTCGACGCCATTGCGGTTCATTGCAGCGCGGCGCTGCCTCGGTCCTCCGAGGACGACGGGCTCGCCTCCTTGGCGTTGTTCCACCCGCCGCCGGGGCTCGACCCCTTCGACTGCGACGAGGCGCCCGGCGGCCTCACCGTCTGCCAACGGCGAGATCGCGGCGACGTGCTCTTGCGGGCCACGCGCCGCGAGCCCAGGGGGCTGATCCAGATCACGCTGCGGCTCGACGGCGCGCTCCCGGCCGATCAGGGGAGGGCGCTCCTGTTGCGCATGGCGACCTCCGCGCGCATCGAGGCCTGCGACCTCGCCCCAGCGCCCGCCGCGATCTCGCCCCATCGGTGACACGAACGGGAACAAGACCCCGTCGGGAACAAGACCCCGTCGGGGAGTCGACTTCGTTGACGCACACGTCGAGATCGGCACTCCACCCCCTGTCCCCCTCCTCCCTCCTTGCGCAGCGAGGAGGGGGACAGAGGGTGGAGTTCCCCGATCTCTCCTTGTCCACCAACGAAGTCGACTCGCCGATCCCCCTTGCCCCAACCGCGAGCGTCTCTCCCCCTTGTGAAACGGGGGCAGTGCCCCTCGGGGGAGGACAGGAGGGGGAGTGAAACGAGGGGGAGGACAGGAGGGGGAGTAAAGCGAGGGGGAGTGCAGCGCGGGTTACTGCGAGGCGCGCACGACGGCGCCGTCGGGGATGTCGTGCATGATGTGGCAGCCGTTGGCGATCAGCGCGCCGGCGCCGATCGTGACGCCGAGGTAGACCGTGACGCCCATGCCGACGACGGCGCCGGGGCCGACGGTGACATTGCCGGCCAGGATCGCGCCGGGGGTGATGTGGGCGTGGGAGCCGATCACGCAGTCGTGGCTGAGCACGACGCCGCTGTTGATGATCGTGTTGTCGCCCAGCCGGACGTTCGAGCCGACGATGGCGCCGGGGAAGAGCTGGTTGCCCTGGCCCATGGTGGCCGAGGCCTCTACGACGGCGCTGGGGTGGATGAAGGAGGGCACGTCGAAGCCCAGCGCCTTGAGGCGCTCGTAGAGGGTGACGCGCAGGGGGTTGTTGGTCACGGCGCCGACGCCGAGCCCCGCGAAGGCCACGCCCTCGGCGCGCAGCGCCTCCAGGCGGCTGGACGGCCCCAGCACCGGCACGCCGAGGACGTCGGTGAGGGCGCCTGGGCTGTCGTCGACCGCGCCGACGATCCGGAGGTCGCGTCGGCCGGCGCGGATCACGTCGATCAGGGCGCGCGCGTGGCCCCCGGCGCCCAGGATCACGACCCTGTCGCCGACGACGCCGCGCAGCCCTTCGGCGCCGACGGCGCCGCGCCGCGACTCGGCGCCGAGGGCCGGCTGGTGCCGCGCGGCGAGCGCGCGCTCGACGTCCTTGACCCGGACGATGCCGGAGAGCCCCAGCCCGGCCAGATCGACGCCGCGGGCCTCGGCCAGCTCCTGGGCCTTGCGCGTGACTTCGAAGGCGCCGCCGCCTTCGACGGCCCGCTCGCCCTCGCCGAGGGACACGGGCTCGTCGGCGCTGGCCGTCAGCACGCAGATCAGCGCCCCGACGCGCGCCCGGCGGCCCCGCGCCACGCGCAGCTCGCGCACGTAGCCCGAGACCGGCGCCTCGACGTCCGAGGTGGCTTTGGTCGACTCCACGACGCAGAGCGGCGCGCCGGCCCGCACGAAAACCCCCTCCTCGACGAAGATCTCCGTGACCTCCAGCTCGTCCTCGTTGGCGTTGATCAGCGGCACCCGAACGGGGTGTTGTGGGTCGCTCACGAGACCTCCTTCAGCGCGTCGCGCAGGCGATCGCGCGGGCGATGATCGCCTCGCGCTGGGGCAGAATGGCCGCCTCAAGCGGCTCGGTGTTGGCGATGGGCAGGTCCAGGGCGGCCACATGCGAGGGCGCGGCCCGCAGCAGCCCGAAGTGCTCGACGGCCACTCTGCGGATGACCTCCGCGCCCCAGCCGGCCGTCTGGGGGGCCTCCTCGCAGACCAGGAGCCGGCCGCTGCGCCGCAGCGAGGCCGCGATCGGGGCCACGTCCAATGGGTTGATCGCGCTGGGCACGACGACCTCGGCGTAGATCTCCTCCTGCATCAAGAGCGCCTCGGCGGCCTGCTGGGCCAGCTCCGCCATCCCGCCGTAGGCCACGATCGTCACGTCGGCCTCCTCGAAGGCGTCGTAGGACAGCGTCATCGTCGGCCAGCGACCCCCGCTCGACCGCACGAAGAGCGGCCCGAGCCGCCCGCCCTCGTCGGCCTGCTGGAGCGGCCGGGAGTACATCAGCTTGTTCTCGACAAAGAGCGCCGGCCCGTCGTCCAGGACCGTCTGGCGCAGCAGCTCGCCCGGATCATGGAAGGGGCTCGGGGCCACCACCCGCAAGCCCGGCATCCCGATGAAGTGCTTCTCCACCGTCTGGCTGTGCGTCGGCCCATACCCGCGCCGGCCCCCCATCGGCGCCCGGATCGTGATCGGCACCTGGACCTGATCGTTGTACATCCAGCGGTACTTGCAGATGTGGTTCAGGAGCTGATCGGCCGCCAGCAGCAGGAAGTCCCCGAACATGATCTCCACGATCGGCCGGATGCCCCGCATCGCCATCCCCGCCGCCACGCCCACGAAGCCCGCCTCGCTGATCGGCGTCGTCAACACCTGCGCCGGGAAGCGATCCGAGAGCCCCTTGCTCACCTTGAAGGCCCCGCCGTAAGGGTCCAGCAGATCCTCGCCCATCAGCACGATCCGCGGATCGGCCTCCATCATCGCGTGCAGCGCGCCGTTGAGCGACTTGAGCACGTTGGACATCTTGACCCCCACTGTGATGAACGTCAGCAGCGCACGCGGCGCTCGCCCTCACGACTTCGAAAACAGGCCGACCAGCCCCTCGGCGCTCGGGAAGGGCTGCCGCCGCGCCCAGGCCGTGATCGCCTCGATCCGCGCCGCCGCCTCCCGCTCGCAGGCCGCCGCCGCGGCCTCTCCAAGCCTCCCCCGGAGCAAGGGCAGCGGGTCGCCCGCCTTGCGCGCCTCGACCTCCTCGACCGGCCGCTGATCGTCGCTCTTGGAGTGGTGGCACAGCCGGTAGGTGTGGATCACCTCGAAGTGCGGCCGACACTGCCGCCGCACCTTCTCCACGATCGGCCCGAAGTGCGCAAAAAGCGCCTCCGCGTCCGTCGACTCGATCTCGCCCGCGTCCATCCCGAAGGCGCGCCCGCGCGCCACCATGCTCCCGGCCAGCTCCCGCTCCACCGGCGTGCTCTGCGCCCAGCGGTTGTCCTCCACCACGAACAACACCGGCGCACCCCACAAGGACGCCATGTTGAGCGACTCGTACACCACGCCCTCGCCCAGCGTCCCGTCGCCGAGGAAGACGACGGCTATCTTGTTGGTCTTCTTGATCTTTTCGGCCAGCGCCATCCCCGTCGCGGCCGGCGCGATCCCCCCCTGGACGCCGTTGCTGAAGAAGCTCCCGCAGCAGATGTGCTGGCTGCCGCCGCGGCCGCCGACGACGCCCGTCGCTCGCCCCATCAGCTCGGCCATCAGCAGCTCGGGCCTGTCCGACCACGTCACGAAGTGCCCGTGGCAGCGGTGGTTGCTGAAGACGACGTCGCCCGCCTCGAGGTGGTTGATGACCCCGACGGCGTCGGCCTCCTGGCCGATGTAGCAGTGCGTGGTGCCGAAGAGCTCTCCCTCGGCGAAGAGGGAGAGCAGCTTCTCTTCGAATTGGCGCACCAGCGTCATCTGGGCGTAGAGCTTTTCGGCCAGGGGCCTCGGGTCGGCCTCGAAGCGCGCCCTGGGGTCAATCGCGGCGGGATCGTCGCTGACGGGCTCGAAGCCGCCAGGATCGGCGGCGAGATAGGCTGGGGATGCGCTCATCGGGTGGCTCCGGTGGGGGTGACCTCAAAAACCTGGCGCTGGAGCTTCGGGCGGCGCTGGCGGCGCTCGAAGCTCAGGGGAGCAATTCTGTGGGTATCTTCCCGAGGCCCCGGTCTTTTCTGGAGTTCGACCTCGGCAGCGTGCGCCTCGGGTCGACGAATCGGAGGGTCGACGCCCGCGCGGCAAGAGCGGGCCTGGCCGCTCAGAGGACCCCTTGTCACCGAGGTCCTTATAACCCACTCCGGGCTGCGCTGACAACCGGGCCGACGCCCGCGAGGTGAGCGGCCGCGACAGGTCCATCGCTTTGCGGGGCCGAGGCATCTCGATCGCCCATCTGGAGGGGCCGGGCGGCCCGAGGGGTCAGCGCTTCTGGGTGGCGCCGGCCGCCGCCGGGTCAAAGCCGCTGGGCCAGCGCGTGGTGGGGTTGAAGAGGGCGTCGCGCAGGTTGGCGTTGTGGAGGGTGGCGCGGGTGAGGTTCGTGCCGCGCAGGTCCGCGCCGGTGAGGTCGGCGCGGGTGAGGTTGGCGCCGTCGAGGTTGGCGCCCGAGAGATCGGCGCCGGTCAGCAGCGCGCTGATGAGGGAGGCCTCGATGAGGCTGGTGCGCAGGAAGTTGACCCGGGCGCAGTTGGCGGAGTTGAGGTTGGCGCGGCCCAGGTTGGCGCGCTCGAAGTTGCCGTCGGAGAGGTCGGCGCGCTTGAGATCGGCGCCGACGAGCTGGGCGGAGGGGAGGCGCGCGCCGGACAGGTGAAGCTCGCCCCGGGCGTAGCGCTCCTTGAGCTCGGAGCTGGAGCGGGGCGGCTCGTGGGGGGCGGCGACCTTATCCTCGGTCTTCTTGAAGGAGGCCGGCCAGCGGGTCTTGTCGTCGGAGATGCAGTCGGCCAGGAGGGCGCCGTCGAGGTTGGCGCCGAAGAACTCGACCCCGCTCAGGTCGGCGCGCGAGAGATCGGCGCCGGAGAGGGTGGAGCCGGTCAGCTCCACGCCGGTCATGTCGGCGTCGGAGAGGTCAGCGCCGCGCAGGTCGCACTCCAGGAGGCGGGCGCCGCGAAGGTTCGCGCCGGCGAGCTTGACCCGCTCCATGGAGGTGCGAAAGAGGATGGCGCCTTCGAGGTTGGCGCCGGCCATGTCGGCGCGGTTGAGCTCGGCGCTGCTGAGGTTGGCCTCGCGCAGGCTGGCGTTGGGCAGGCGAGCGCCGGTCAGCAGCGCGCCGCCGAGGTTGGCGCCGTCGGCGCGGGCGTCGGTCAGATCGGCGCCGGCCATCATCGCGCCGGTCAGATCGGCGGCCTCCAGGCAGGCGCCGCGCAGCGAGGTGCCGTAGAGGCGCACGCCCTTGAGGCGCGCGCCGGAGAGGTTGGCCTCGGTGAAGGTGGTGTTCGAAAGGCTGGCCGAATCCATGAAGGCGCGCGAGAGGTTGACGCCGTCCAGGCGCGCGTCGGTCAGGTTGGCCTTGATCAGGGTGGCGCCGGTCAGATCCGCGCCGCTGAAGTCGGCGCCCATCAGCGCGGCCCGGACCAGGTTGGCGCCCGACAGATCCGCGCCGCTGAAGTCGGCGCCTGCCATCTGGCCCTCCATCAGCATGACGCGCTTGAGGTCGGCGCCCGCGAGCTGAAGTGGCCCGAAGGCGCGCTCCCCCCTCGCGTAACGCGCCAGCAACGCTGCAGCGGCGGGTTCTGCGTTGTCGCGTTTGGCAGCCAAAGACCACACCTCTCATAGCACAAGGGGGCAACCTTGAAGACCGCAAAGATGCCCGCCAGCCCTGCATAAGTCAATCATCGACATGAGGGCGACGCACCCCGGCGATGGGCGCCGCAGAGCGCCACGCGGACGGTCAGTCGTCGTAGCGGCGGGCCTGGAGGGCCGCCTCGCTCTCGCGCGGGCGCTGGCGCTGGGTCAGGAACCAGCGCTGGGAGTCGAGCTCGGCCTGGCCCGGTTCAGGAAAGAGGCGCTGGTAGGAGCCGTCCGAGCGCATCAGCCGCGAGCGGCAGTTGTCGGTCAGGTAGATGCCCAGGATGTCCTCGCGCACATGCCGGATCATCTCCTTGTCCTTGAGGGGGAAGAGGGTCTCGACGCGCCGATCGAGGTTGCGCGGCATCAGATCGGCCGAGCCGAGGTAGATGTCGGGTCGGCCACCGTTGGCGAAGTAGTAGATCCGGCTGTGCTCCAGGAAGCGCCCCACGACGCTCAACACGCGGATGTTCTCGCTCAACCCGGGCACCCCGGGCCTCAGGCTGCAGATGCCTCGGACGAGCAGGTCGATCTTGACCCCGGCGCGGGAGGCCTCGTAGAGCAGGACGATCAGCTCGGCGTCGATCAGCGAGTTGGTCTTGAGGATGAGGTGACCCTCACGGCCGGCGAGCTGGTGCTCGATCTCGCGGCGCACGAGCGCGGCGAGCCCCTCGCGCATCTTGACGGGGGCCACCAGCAGCTTGTGGTAGTCGCGCTTGGCCGAGTAGCCGGTCAGGTAGTTGAACAGGTGCGAGGCGTCGTCGCCGATCTTCTCGTCGCAGGTGAAGAAGCCCACGTCGGTGTAGATGTGGGCCGTGTGCGAGTTGTAGTTGCCCGTCGACAGGTGCACGTAGCGACGGATCTGGTCGCCCTCCTTGCGGACGACCAGCGCGATCTTCGAGTGCGTCTTGAGGCCCAGCAGGCCGTAGACGACGTGGACCCCCTCGCGCTCCAGCGCCCTGGCCCACGAGATGTTGCTCTCCTCGTCGAAGCGGGCCTTGAGCTCGACCAGGACGGCCACCTGCTTGCCGTGCTCGCGCGCCTCCAGCAGCGCGCGCACCACGGGCGAGTTGCGCCCGACGCGGTAGAGGGTCTGCTTAATCGCCAGCACGTCCGGATCGCGCGCCGCGCTCTGCAGAAACTCCACCACCGGGATGAACGAGTCGTAGGGGTGGTGCACCAGCACGTCGCCGCGGCGGATCGCGGCGAAGATCCCCCCGCTCTCCTTGGCCGCCTCCAGGCTCGGCGGCAGGCCCGGCCTGAAGGGCGGATCCTTGAGATCGAAGCGGTCGACGCTCAACAGGCCCGTCAGGCCGCTGAAGTCCAGCGGACCCTTGAGCATGTAGATGTCGTTCGTGTCCAACTCCAGGTGGTGGACCAGGATGTCGCGCAGGCGCTGCGGCATGGCCGAGTTGATCATCACCCGCACCACCTGCCCGAAGCGCCGCTGCCGCAAGCCCTGCTCGATGGTCTCCAGCAGATCGGAGGCCTCCAACTCCTGAATGTCGATGTCCGCGTCCCGCGTGATGTGGAAGGGGTGGACCTCCAGCACCTCCATCCCCGGGAAGAGCGCGTCGAGCCGCGCCGCAATGACCTGCTCCAGCCACACGAAGTAATGGTGGTGCGGCACCGTGCCGTCCTTGCGCACACCGCCCGAGGAGCCCTTGAGCGGCACGACCCGCGGCAGCGAGGCCGGCACCTTGAGCCGGGCGAAGTGCTTGGCGCCCTCCTGATCCTTGATCAAGATGGCCAGGTTCAAGCTCAAGTGCGAGATGTGAGGGAAGGGGTGGCTCGGATCAAAGGCCAGCGGCGTCAACACCGGGAAGACAACCTCGTCGAAGTAGCTGTCGACCGCCGCGCGCTGCTTGGACTTCAGATCGGCGTAGTCCATCAGGTGGATGCCCGCCCTGTCCAGTCGCGGGACGAGGTCGTCGGACAGGCAGCGCTGCGCCTCGACGAGCAGCTCGTAGCCCACGCGGCGCACCTGGGCAAGCTGCTCGGCCGCCGTCATCCCGTCCGGCGAGCGCTCGGCCACCCCCGCGTCGACCTGCTGCTTGAGCCCCGCGACACGGACCATGAAGAACTCGTCCAGGTTCGAATGGACGATCGACAGGAACTTGACCCGCTCCAGCAGCGGGTTGCGCACGTCCTTGGCCTCCTCGAGCACGCGCCGCTGAAACTCCAGCAGGCTCAACTCGCGGTTGAGGTACAGGCCCGGATCGTCCAGCTCCAGCGCGTCGAGCGGCTCCTCGACCGCCTCCTCGACCGCCTCCTCGACCGCCTCCTGCTCGGCTCCCTCTGCCTGCTCGCTCATCGACACCTCCTGCGCTCTCTCCTCCCCCCAATCTACCACAGCCTGCCGCCCTGACCAGAACGCTGATGGGTTTGAGGGACCGGCCAGAGTCAAACCCATCGACCCTCTAGAACGCTGACCGGTTTGACTCCCGTCGGCCAACGGGCCGACAACGACGCCGTCGGCAAGATCGATGCCGGCGTCGTCGATGCGAGCACAGCTTGTGCCGGCGGGCCAACGGCCCGCCTGTGCTCTCCTCCTTGGCCTCGACGCTGTCGGCCTCGCCGGCCTCGGTCCCTCAAACCCATCAGCGTTCTAGAACAACGCCAGCTGCTTCGGCGGCGGCTTGATCGCAAACCAGGGCGGCGGCGACACGCCCACGCCCGCATCCTCCAGGATCTCGAAGAGCCGGCGCAGGACCGCCGGCGAGCGCTCCTCCTGCGGGCAGTGGACGAAGAAGTAGACCGAGATCCCCGCGTCGAGCCAGGCCCCGACCCTCCGCGCCCACACCCGCAAGAAGGCGTCGTTGAGCGAGGGCTCCGGGTGGCTGATGTAGCGCACCACGCTGAAGGTCGACGGCGCGCTGGTCGTCAGCGGCACGTCCGGCTTGCGGCAGGACTCCAGCAGCTCCGCCGAGGGGGCGTTGTGGTAGATCGGCCGCGCATCCAGAATCGCGCGCCCCACCCCCAGATCGCCCAGCAGCCCCTCCAGCGCCTCGGCCCCCGGCGCCTCGAACCAACCCAGGTGGCGCACCTCCACCGCCAGCGGCGCCTCGCCTCGCGGCCAGCGCTCCAGAAAAAGGCCAAGATCCTCAATCATCTCAGGACCATAGCTCGGCGGGAGCTGCGCGATCAGCGGCCCCAGGCGCTCGCCCAGCCCCTGCATCCGCTCCAGAAACGACAGCGCCTCGTCCACCTTCGGCGCCAACGCGCCATCGTGGCTGACCGCCTGCGGCAGCTTCGGGCAGAAGCGAAAGCCCTCCGGCACCTTCGAAGCCCACGACGCCACCACCTCGGCCGAGGGCACCGCGTAGAAGGTCGTGTTGCCCTCCACCGCCTCGACCCGCTCTCCGTAGAGCCTCAACAACTCGGACGAGGGGCTCCCGACCGGGAAGAAATCCCCGATCCACCCCTTGTAACCCCAGATCGCGAACCCCGCCTTGAACACCGCCTCCATCCCCGCCCCCCCCGAGCCCCCCGACCGCCCCGCGCTCCGACAACCAGGTGGCCCCTCAGAGCCGCAAGCTCCCCACCGGGATCTGAACCCCGCTGTCGGCCTTTGGCAAGACAAAGGGGATGTCCTGCCGCGTCTCCTCCGGCGAGCCCGCCCGCCTCAACACCGTCAACACTCCCCTGAGCGACCGCTGCTCGCCCCTGTAATAGACCACCTTGAGGCGATAGACCCCCTTCGGCGCACTCCCCATCACATAGATCTCAGGCCCGAAGCCGTCCGTGACATCGTAATAGAGCAGCCCGCCGGCCTCCGACTCCAACGCCTGGTACGACACCTCCGCGCCCCCCGGCTCGAAGACGTGCAGATCCACGTCGGCGCTCGGATCCTCCCACGTCATCACCATCGACAGATCGCGCACCACCGGCAACTTCGACACCCCACGCACCAGACACTCCCGCAGCGACCCCGCCTCGGCCCCCTCACGGCGACGCAACCCCACCATCGCCCGGAAGACCTCGCGCCTGGACGGGTTGAGCTGCGCCGCCGTCCCATACTGCTCGCACGCCCCGACCAACTCCTCCCGCTCCGAGAGCGCCTCGGCGTACACGCTCCTGGACTCAAAGTCGTGCGGCGCAAACTCCACAAGCTCGCTCAAGCACCTCGCCGCCTCCTCACCCCGACCCTGCGACTCCAGCAACCTCGCCGCCTCCAATATCAACGACCGCTCGCCCACATCCCGATCCCTCAGCGACCGGATCTCCACCAGCCGACGCGCCACAACCACCGCCCTCAAACCCTCTCCCTCGACCCCGAAGCGCGACAGCCACCCCAGGCACGCCGCCGCGTCCGCGCCGCCGAGCATGACCTCCGGGCGGCACACCCGCTCCACCAGCGCCAGCGCCTCGGCCGACCGACCCACCTCCACCCCCACCTCGACATAGGCCCCAACGACCTCCACCCGAAGATCCCCCTCCACCACCAACCGACCCGCGCTCTCCAGCCTCGCCAGCCTCAACCGCTGAACACGCACCGCCGCCTCGTCGAGCGCCCCGAAGATCGCCGCCTCGACCACCCTCCCCGACGCCCTCCAAGCCTCGATCATCGCCACCGCCTCACCCTCGTCCGCCTCCGCCAGCGACCTCAGCCCCTCGCCCATCACCCCCACTGGCAACCCCCTCGCCTCGAAGATCGCCCGCAGCTCCTTGAGCTGCCCCATCTCCACCAGGTGCGACCACAGCGCCAGCGCCACCTCACTTCCGCCCCGCCCATCGGCCACCATGGACGTCAGCAAGCGCTTGTACTCATTGGAGAATTGACGCCTGACGGCGGCCTCGCCGAAGAGCCCCTGCAGACCCACCTCGTCCGCCTTGAAGGCCTCGACGCTCTCGGCCAGGAAGGCCGACGCCTCACCCTCGCGCCCGATCCTGATCATCATCGCCATCAGCCGCGATCGCAACGCCGCGTCCGCGCTCCCGCGCACCGACCACATCTCCAGGATGTCCTCCTCCGTGATCTCGCGCCTCTTGCCGCCTTGCTTCGACTTCTTCTTCTCGGCGCCCGTCGATGGCTCCATGTCCTTGGCAAGATCCCCATCCCAGTCGAGCCTCTCCTCAAGCCGCTGCAAGGGCTCCAGGCGCGCTGGCGCCTCGACCTTCTCCGGATCGAGCCGCTCCAGGCGCTTGTTCATCTCCTCCACCGGCTTGGGCTTGTCCACCTCCAGGAGCTGATCGCTCTCCTCGACCTTCACCAGCTTTTCTTGAAGCTCACCCACGATCTCGCCGTCGGGCTTCGACTCGGGATCGGGGGACTTGACCCCCTCCATCACCGCCTTGAGATCACCGACGCCCTTGGTCAGGTTGGCCTGCGCCTCGACGCGCTCCTGCTCCTTCCTCCGCGCGATCTTGAAGCGCTCATAGGCCTCCTCGCTCTCAAGCACCAGGAAGGACGTGTACCGGCTCATGACCCCATACTTGAGCGAGGCCGCCACCACGCGGGGCCGATCGACGTCCCCCTGCTCCATCCCCGAGATCCACGCCCGCGCCCAGAACCTCGGCAGCGCGCCGCCCTCGGGCGCCTGCGCCGCGTCCACCGTCAGGATCCGCTCATAGGCCGCGCCGTCGTAAAGGCCCCTGAGCGCGATGCGCGCCCGACCATCCCCGATCACCCGGCCCAGGATCGCCAGGGACTGACCGCGCGAGAGGTTCACCCGTCCGCCCGGGCTCAGCCCCTCGACCTCCCCCTCGATGACCGACGCGCTCAGATCGGTCAGCAGCGGCTCGCGCGCCTTCTGGGCGATGTCCTTCGCGGCCTGCGCCGGATCATCGCCCGGCGTCAGCTGCATCAGGTGTCCCCGGCCAGCGCCCGCCAGCGCACCGAGCCACCCCAGATCCGGCACGTGCCCCACCGCCACGGCGTGCAAGGACATCGCCGCGGAGGCCCGCCGCCGCGCACCGGCCAGCATCAGATCCCCGTCCAGCTCCCCAAGCGAGGCCACCCCATCGCTAAAAATCACGATCGACGCCGGGCGGCCCATCGCCTGCCCCGCGGACGCCGCCGCCGCCAGCAACCCCTCCAGATCCGTGCCGCCGCCCGAGGTCAACTCGCCCACGCACGCCGCGGCCGCCGGTCGATTTCTGGCGCCAGCCGGGGCGCCGCACGCCTTGACCCGATGGTCTCCAGAGACCACCTCGACCCGCGCGCCCTCGGGCAGCGCCGCGATCATCCCCGCTGCGGTCGCCTTGACCCGCTCCAGCTCCACGCGCCCGATCCCCGCCGACGTGTCCACCGCCAGCACCAGATCCCGGACCTCGCCTGCGGGCCGCTCGGGCAGCGAGGGCGCCACGTCGGCCAGGAAGAAGCGCTCCGCCCCGCGCCGGGAGACGCTCATCGCCACCTCGGCGCGATCGCCTCGATCCAGGCGCACTTCGAAAGGACCGGAGGGCCTGAAGCGGTCGAGCTCCACCACGACCTGCGCGCCCTCCTCGCTCGCCACCACCTCGGCTGGGAAGCCCGAGAAGGTCACCGCGCCGGCTCCCCGCGCCCGCATGTGGAAGAAGAAGGCGCTGATGTGGCTGCCCTCGGGCTCGCCTTCGAAGCTTGGCAGCTCGTAGCGGTAGATCGCCTCACCGTCCTGCTCGGGCAGGAGCTGCTCGTAGGCCAGCAGGACCGTCTTGGTCGAGGTCGGCTCGATGGGGAAGACGCTCGTTTCGAAGCGCTCGCCGCCCTGCCACTCCATCAGCGCGGGGTCCTTCTTCTTGTGGACGATCCCCTCGTAGATGCTCCGAGCCTGCTCGCGCTCGACGAGCTCGCCCTCGACCATCTTCCCCTTGACGTCCATCGACAGCCGCGCGATCGCCGCCCCTCGCGGCAGCGTGAAGGTGTAGGTCCCCTCCTGCTCCCGATCAGTATGGTTGTAGAAGACCTGGGTGACCTCGGTGCGCGCCATGCGCCCGTCCACCTCCACCTCCACCCGCAGCCCGCGCATCTCCAAGGGCGAGGGCTGGTCGGGCACCGTCATCACGGCGAAGCTCGCTCTGGGGGAGGTTGGGGCGCCGAAGTGGAGCGCCGCCGCCTCGGCGCCCTTGCGCTTCTCTTCGGCGATCTCCCTCGCTGGCTCGTCAGTCGACGAGGGGGTGGCGCAGCCGGCGAAGCCCTGCGTCCCAAGAATGACGATCAGCGACGCCCGCAGCGCCGCGCCGCCGCGCTGAACTGAACCATCGACCTTCATCGAGCCCATGACCACCTCCAGGGAGCACAAGTCACCAGACGCCCGACCTTCCCCCAACGACGGCGTGCCCAGTCGGATCTAACGACGGCGGGCGCCTCACGGCGAGGTCGGCGTCGTCGGCTCGAAGCCCACCCGGCCTGGGGGATCCCCTGGGAGGGATCTTAGCCCAGGTGGGTGAGCATGAAGTCCATGACGGCCTCGTACCAGGCGACGATGTTGCGCGGCTTGAGGATCCAGTGGTTCTCGTCCGGGAAGATGAGCAGCTCTGAGGGGACGTCGTGGGCCTGGAGCGCCTCGAAGAGCGCCAGCGCCTCGCCGACGGGCACGCGAAAGTCCCGCTCCCCGTGGATGATGAGCGCGGGGGTCTTCCAGCGCTGGATCAGGCGGTGGGGCGAGTGGCGGCAGAACTCCGCTGGGTTGTCCCACGGGGTCAGGCCGCCCATCATCAGCACCCACCACGGCGGGGCATCGGTGACGCCGTGGAAGGCCGCCATGTCGTAGATGCTCGCGTGGGTCACCAGCGCCTTGAAGCGATCGGTGTTGACCCCGATCCAGTTCGTCATGTAGCCGCCGAAGGAGCCGCCCATCGCCCCCATTCTGTTTTTATCTACAAATTCAAGACCTTGCAGATCGTCGGCGACGGCCATGACGTCGTCGTAGCACTGCTCGCCCCAGGTGTTGCCCCAGATCCCCTCGATGGTCTGCTGGCCGAAGCCGGTCGAGCCGGTGGGGTTGGGCATGGAGACGACGAAGCCGTGTTCGACGGCGACCAGGGGGTTCCAGCGCCAGTGCCAGGCGTCGGCCCACTGGCCCATGGGGCCGCCGTGGATCCAGATCAGCGCCGGGTGTCTGTCGCCGGGTTTGGAGCGGGCGGGTTGAAGCAGGAAGCTCTGGCAGCTCTGGCCGCGCGTGGAGGTCACAGCGCGAGACTCGATCTGGGCGATGGCGCGGCCCTCCTCCTCGGAGAAGCCGCTGAGCGAGGCGACCAGGGAGGGCCTGGCGTCCTCGATCAGATCGACGACGAAGGGCTCCGGGGGGTGGATGAAGCGAGAGCGCAGGCCGACGAGGCGGTGGTGGCCTGGGATGGTCACCACGTCCGAGTGGCTGCCGCCCGAGCCGGCGGCGGTGATCCGGGTCACGTCGCCCAGGAGGGTGTCGACCTTGAAGACCGGGACGAGGCCGGCGTCGTCGGCGGTGACGATCAGGTCGCGGCCGTCCTCGGACCAGCCGCACAGCGAGGGCCATCGGTCCCAATCTCCGGCAATGGGCAGCTCGGGGCCGCCTTCGACGGGGATGACGCACAGGACGGGGCGCCCCATCCGGGCCTCGGAGCGGACGTGCTTGACGGCGGCGACTCGCCCGCCATCGGGGGACAGGCGCGGAGACTCGTAGGTGGTCCGCGGCCCCTGGGCGATCAGGCGCCGCGCGCCGGTGCGGACCTCGATCACGTGCAGGGCGCGATCCGAGAGCCGATCGGCGAGGTTGTGGGCCTCGTCGGTCAGGGCGACCAGGCGGCCGTCGTCGCTCAGGTCGAAGCTCAACATCCGGGCGCTGGGGCCGGCCTCCGGGGTCAGATCGCGGCGCTGCTGGCCTTGGCCGTCGAAGGCGACGAGGTGGTCGAAGGTCGCCGTCAGCCAATGATCCCAGTGGCGGACCGGGCCGCGCGTGTAGCGCAGCGCCGAGGGGCCGCGCTCGCGCCGGTCGTCGTCGACCTCGCGCTGCTTTTCGAGCGCCACCCCTGGTCGCATCGGCGCCTTGACGACGAGGACGTCGGCCTTGCGGGCGAAGGCGAAGCCCGACACCCCCAGCGGCTCGTCGGTCAGCGGGCCGGGCTCACCGCCACCCGCTGGCATCAGCCAGACCTGGCGCCGCTTGTGCCCTGCGCCCTTGGCCTCGCCGACGGGGCGGTCGCTCAGGAAGCCCAGCGCGCCGTCGGCCCGGAAGCAGGGCTGCTCGTCGCGCCAGTCGCCCCGCGTCAGCGCCCAGGGCGCCGCGCCGTCCAGCGGCACCCGCCACAGATCCGCCGCGTAGGCGCCTCCGGCCTCGTCGAGGCGCTCGACGCACGCCGCGATCCAGCGGCCGTCGGGGGAGGGGACAGCGGCGATGACGCGCCGCAGCGCGGTGAGGCGTCGGGCGTCGAGGGGGCTCGTCTCGGTCATGGTGTCCTTCCTGGTGGGCGCCGGGGTCAACCCTCGATCTTGTTCAGCGCGCGCAGCGTCGCGCGGTAGATCGCCTCGGCGCGCTCGGCCTTGATGCCGAAGGCGCCGGCGAAGGAGGACAGCAGGTCCTCCTCCTCGCTCTTGATCTCGTTGTCGGCCACCGCGATCGTCACGATCATGCTGTAGACCTTCTCCAGCGCCGAGGCCGGCAGGCGCCCGGCCACGTTGGCCGCAAAGGCGTCGAGCGCCTCGGGGGTCGTCACGGCCCCCGCCCTCATCCTGGCGACCTCCACGGGGCGATCCAGCGGGCCGTCCTCGCCACCGCGGCCCCAGGTCAGCGCCGTGACCAGGCTTTCGAAGGCGTCGTCCTCAAAGCGGTTGACGCTGAAGTCGGCGTAGATGGCCAGCGCCAGCGCGTCGACGACGGCCAGCACCTCCCCATCGGAGAGGTCCATCAGATCTCTGTCGGTCAACCAGCGCGCCAGCGCCCGCTCAAGCCCGCTCATGGCCTCCCCTCACAGCCCTCGTCCTCCGCCGCGTCGGCCTCCTGGAGCGCCGGGCGTCGAGACGGGGTCGAGGGTAGGCTCCATGTCCGGGCGGGTCAACCCGCCACAAGGCCCGCCGCGCCTCTCATCTGCCTCTGAAACACCATTTGGTGGACCATCTCGCTTTACAGTGTTCAAGTGGTTAGGAAGATGGAGCGGACGGGTGACCGTTGTTCACCGAGGCAAGAACCTGGGCGCCTGTTGCCCATTTGAGGGCGACGAGGCGCTCCGCGGTGCGGGCGATCATGAATTCTCTGGCCAGAGAGACGCTGATGCTCTTGATCGAGTCCGGCCAGCTTCGGGAGGCGGGCCGGGAGCAGCTCGTCGCCTACGAGACCTATTACCTGCCGCCGAAGATCGACCTCTCGCTCCCGGACAAGGATCGGTACTCCGCGCTGCTCAACCCGCACACGACCCGGGAGAGCTGCAAGAGTCTGGCGTCGGCCATCCTCACGGTGGTCGCCACCGAGGAGCGCGACACCTGGCTGAGCGCAGGCGATGGGCTTGAGGTGGTCGCGCGCCTGGCGACGGGGCGCGACTCGGCCAGGGCGACGCCCATCTACGCGGATGATCGAGTCGAGCAGCCTGCGCGGGTTTCGGAGATCGGAGATCCGCTCTTGCAAGTGGAGATCGGGGATCATCGGGAGGTCTTGCGCCAGGGGATGGGGCTTCTGACGGTGGTGCGCTCGCGATGGAGGCCGCGCGTCAGCTTGATGGAGGCGCCCAGGGAGAGCCCCGAGGTGGCCTTCCTGGTGACCGAGGGGCCGACGCTGATCACGACGGCCGACGGCCGCGAGCGCGAGCACGAGGGGCCGGCCAAGGTGCCGCTGACGCACGACGTGGAGTTCCGGGTCAGGGGCCGGGGGGTGAAGTTCTGGCAGCGCCCGGTGGAGGGGCGGATCGAGGTGCTGGGGGTCTCGCGGATGACGCGCCCGACCTTGATGATCGAGGCCGAGGGGGGTGTGGAGCGCGAGTGGGACCGCAACCGGGAGCCGACGCTGGACATCGAGATCGGCGAGGCCTCCAGCCAGCGCACCGCGATCCAGCTGCGCTCCGGGGCGGGCGATCAGGTCGACATCGAGATCCAGAGCGGGCCTGATACCTGGCTCACGTGGCACGACGGGCGGCCGCTGAGGGTGTCGCAGGGGGAGGTGTTGCCGGTGCTCGGCGCGCACCTCGTCGGGCTCGGCCGCGAGAACGCCGGGCTGATGCGGGTGCGGATGACCACCGCGCTGGCCTTGAGCGCCCCGCTCGAGACGGAGATCCACGGCTGGATGCCGCCTCTTCGAAAGGGGGGGCAGGCCTTCGCGGGGCTCTTCGGCTTCGAGCAGCCCGTGGCGGTGATCTACGAGGACGGCCTGGCGCTCGACGCGGGCGACCCGGCCCTCCCGGCCAGGATGCCGGTCTACGCGCCTGAGCTGGTCGGGCCGCTGTTCAAGGTGGCGCTCGACCAGCGGCCCGGCTGCAAGCTCCTGCCGCTCAACCCCTCCTTGAACGCCGAGGGCGTGTCGCGGCCGATCGACGCGTGGTCCTGGATCCAGGGCGTGGTGGCCTTCTCGACGCCGGGCTCGCGCTGGCGCCTGGAGGCCCTCGACCGCCCCAGGATCATCTACGGTGAGCCGCTGGAGATCGCCCGGATCTCGGCCGACCCTGCGGACGCGTGGCGTATCCAGGGGTGGCGGGTGCGCGTCGTCGGCGACACGCTGGAGATCGGCGGCGACGGCCGCGAGCCCGCCATCCTCGACCGCAAGCCCGTCACCGGCGAGCTGCGCGTGCCCATGGTCGGCGAGCACCGGCTTCAGATCGGCCGGGGCATCTACCGCGTGGTCCGCCGGACGGCGCCCGAGGAGGAGGCGTGATCGAGGAGCTGCTCTTTGAGTGGGGCACCTTGAGCGCCCCCGAGCTGCACCTGGTCTTCCTCGCCATCATGGGGACGGCGGCGGCCCTGGTGATGGCCGGCACCGCCGCGCTGGTCTGGCGGCGCCAGCACGGCGGACCCGCGGTGCGCGGCGCGGCGCTGGTGTCCTGCGCGTTGACCGCCCTGGGCATGGCCCTGGCCGGCGACGTGATCCCCTTGGATCATTACGGCGACATGGCCGCCGATCTGCGGCGCTTCCACGGCCTGCTGACGGCCTCGCTGGCCTTCACCGCCTTGACCCTGGCGGCGACCTCGGCCGCCGCCAGGACCGGCCTGCTCGCCGCCGCCTGCCAGGGCCTCGCCAGCCTCGGGACGCTGGTCTTCCTGACGCTGCTCTCGGCCGTCCCCCCTGGCGCCGACCCCTCCTGGGAGATCGAGCGCTTCCTGGAGTTCGGCATCTTCATGACCGCCGGCTTCATCCTGCTGCTTGGGGTCGGCTTCGCCGGGGCACGCCGCCAGAGCATCCCCACCGCCATGCTCTTCGCCTTCAGCGGCGCCCTCGGCCTCGTGACGCTGATCCAGGGCTACGCCCAGCACGCCGGACCCGGCATCTCCGTGATCATCGCGCCCTGGCTGCCCGTCATCGGCGTCGGCGGCTGGCTGGCCTGGCTGATGCGCCGCAGGCCCGGCCCGGGACACCGCCAACGCTCCCCTGAACGCTGGCTGCGACAGATCGAGACGCGCTGGCTCGACCACCCCCTGACGACCTTCGCTGTCCTGGCCGCGCCCGTCGCCGTCGCCGGCGCCGCGCTCGTGCTGGCGGGCTCGGGCTCGGCCCGCGAGGCCTCCCGCGTCAACCTCGGCGGCCTCAACATCACCCCGGGCCTGGCCGTCCCCTTCTTCTTCGCCGTCGCCCTCGGCATCCTCGTCGGCCGCGAGCAGTGGCGCTGGCGAGGGTGGGGCGGCATCGCCTTGACCGGCGCCATGGCCCTCTTGCTCCTGGCCCAGAAGGAGGTCGGCAACACCGCCGTCGTCCTCATGGTCGCCGCCGTCGTCTTCCTCATCGCCCGCGGCACCCTCCCGCACCTCCTGGCCGGCGGCGGCCTCGCCTTCGGCGGCATCCTCCTGGCCTACCAGCTCGCGCCCGTCATCAGCGCCATCCCCTTCACCTTCCGCGAGCGCATCCACCTCTGGCTCGGCGGCGCCGAGCTCCTCCAGCGCGGCGGACACCTCGTCACCGCCAGCTACGTCTGCTTCCGCGTCGGCGGCTTCTGGGGCATCGGACTGCACCAGACCCCCGATCTCAACCTCCCTCGCCTTGTCGTCGCCCTGCACACCGACTTCCCCCTCGTCATGCTCGGCCTCTACGGCGGACTCCTGCTCCTGACCATCTTCGTCGCCTTCTTCGTCTGCTTCTCCCTCCTCCTCCTCCACACGCTCCGATGCCTCAGCTTCGACGGCGACACCCGCCGCGCGCGACGACAGACCCCCATACTCGCCGGCCTCTGGGCCGTCCCCGTCATCTCCACCACCCTCAACCTCACCGGCGCGATCTCGCAAGTATCCCCTTTTACTGGTGTTCCTGTCGCCTTCGTCAGCTACAGCTCCATCTTCATCCTCTTCAACTTCGCCATCGTCGCCCTCTTCGTCCTGGCCGGCAACCGCGACGCCCTGCGCGCGCACACCCGCGCCGACGCGCTGGCCCGCCAGGCCGCCGCCCTCGACCCCAACGCCAACCCCGTCTCCTTCGACGACCCGACCGACGACGCCCTGCCCGAGACGAAACCCGACTGGCGCGAAGCCACCCGCGCGCACGCCGCCAACCTCCCCGAGCGCATCGCCTCGGTCGCCGCCTGGCGCCTCGCGCTGCGCTCCCTCCGGCGCCACATGCGCCTGAGCAGCCTCGACGGCGGCGTCGTCGCCCTCATGATCATCCTGCCCCTGATCGGCGCCGCCGTCGCACACCGCCTCCACGAGCGCTACACCGACAACGCCCGCTACTTCGGCCACCCGCGCCTTGATCGCTCGATGCGCATCGAGCTGGGGCAGGGCGACCCTGACACAGACGCCCTTGGGAACCAGCGATGGGAGGTCGTCGAGGCCCCGGATCAGGCGGCGCTCGGCCCGCTGGAGGGCGGCCGGGAGTTGCGCCTGGACAGCCTGCTGATGGTCTTCCGTCAGGGCCGGCTCCAGGTCCGCGGCTCCTGCTTCTCCACCGATCAGCTGCGCGAGGGCATCTGGCTCGGCTTCGAGGGCATGCTCGACGCCCCCGAGCTGCCTCTGGCCGAGCGCCTGGCCGAGCCCGCCCTCAAGCGCGTCGGCGACACCCTCAAGCGCCACAACGACCTCGTGGTGCCCTTCGGCGACATCACCAGCCACCACCTCCAGGTCCGCCTGCTCGACTCCGGGCGCTACCACCTCGAATCGCTCTCGGATCTGGCCCACTTCCACGCCCTGGACGCAGACGGCCGCAGGATCCCCGGCAAGGTCACCGTCATCGACCCCGGACAGGGCTTCGCCGTCGGCGCCCTCAAGCCCCGCCGCTTCTTCATCGATCCAAGGCCCGAGGCCGGCGAGGTCTGCGTGGCGATGCGGCGAGGCGCGATCTTCGAGTACCCGCTGTCGGCGCAAGGGCCGACGGTCATCGGCGACATGACGCTCCTGCGCCGACAGCTCGCCATGCGCACCACCGACCTCTCCTTCGCCGCCTTCGTCAAGGAGGCCGCCGAGGCCGGCATCCTCACCCGCGTCCCTTACGGCCCGCTGCGCGTCATCCCCCACGCCCCCGAGGATCGCGCGGCCTGGGACAAGGCCACGCGCCAGACCTTCGCCCGCGTCTTCAACATCTTGAAGATCAAGCAGGAAGACGGCAGCACCAGGGAGGTGCTGGCCTGGGCGAGGCCCTTCTACGCCGACGGCGGCCGCCGCTTCGACGGCGAGCGCGAGATGTCCGCCTTCGCCATGACCGACACGCGCGTCCTGGGCCTCGTCGACACCTACCGCTTCAGCCGCGTCCTGCCGACCCTCTATGACCCCTACGACCCCGAGCGCAACGGGCTGCTCTTTGATCGCAAGGGCGCCCCCCTGGCGCGCCTGGACGTCGACAAGAAGAAGGTCGTCGGCACCCTCAAGGGCGGCGGCGCGCTCATCGGCGTGGACTTGCGGGAGCGCGGGGTGCGCGACGGCCTCCTGCGGGTCTTTTCCAGCATGATGCGCGGCGTCGAGGCCCTGCCCGACGTCCACGACGAGCTTGAGGACAAGCTGGCCATGCGCCGCCGCGGCCCCTGGGGCTGGGACGTGACGCTGACCATCGACCAGACCATCCAGGAGTCCGCCTTCGAGATCGTCCGCGACGAGATCGAAAAACTCGACGCCAGGGAGCCGCGCGACATCCACCACGCCACCGCCATCGTCCTGGGCCCTCGCAACGAGATCCTGGCCCTGGTCCAGATGCCTGACACCGGCCCGCTGGAGACCTTCGAGCAGGTCGCCGCCCTCAAGAAGCGCCAGCGCGAGGCCCCGCTGGACTCGCCGGCCCTCGACGCCCTCCACCGCCGCACGACCCTGGGCTCGACCGTCAAGCTGTTGACCCTCATCGCCGCCTTCAAGCACAAGGACGACTGCCTGACCCAGTGGAAGGACGGCGAGTGGTACATCAACGCCGAGCACGACCCCCCCAACGCCGACCTGGGCCGCTTCGCCGAGCGCGGCGGCGCCCTCAAGAGCTGGCGAGGGGTCCCCATCGCGCCCGTCCACAACTACGGCCGCTCCTACTTCGGAAAGGTCGTCCCGGTGCGCACTCTGCTGGTCAAGTCGCTCAACACCGCCTCGGCCTACACCGGCCTCAACCTCGGCCGCGAGCGCTTCATCGCCTACTACGACCAGATGGGCCTGAGCCAGACCGTCGACCTCCTGCCCGCCGAACTGGACAACGACGGCCCCTTCGGCGATCTGCTCGACCGCCACTGGAAGGACAGCGCCTCGGCCCTGCCCGTCGTCATCGGCTCGATCCCCGTCGGCGAGCCCTGGACCCTCTCGTTGACGGCGCGGCTCCCGCTGTCGGGCCTGTCGGACTACTCGATCTTCTCGCTGGCCGCCGGCTCCAGCGTCATCGCCCGCGGCGGCCTCTACCATCCCCCGCGCCTCGTGCGCGCCGTCCGCAGCCGCCGCACCGGAGAGGAGATCCGCTTCGCGCCCGCCCGCCCCACCCCCATCATCTCCCCCGAGGACGCCGAGTCCCTGGAGAGCTACATGAAGGACGTCATCCTGCGCGGCACCGGGGCCAGCTACCAGCGCGGCGTCCCCAAGGATGTCTGGACCCAGACCGCCGGCAAGACCGGCACCGGCGAGACCGTCCGGCCCGTCGCGCCCAATGGCAAGTACGACCTCAAGAACAAACCCAGGACCCGCGACCACAAGGCCTTCGTCGCCATCTGGCCGACCTCATCGCCTGAACCCTACCTCGTCGCCGTCGTCTTCGAACACGTCAGCCACCTCGACGGCCGCGTCGCGGTCCGCACTTCTCAGAGGATTATGGAGAGCATCCGGGCCACCCACGCGATCGCACCTGAACCATCCGCAGATCGCGCACCTTGAGGCCGCGCAGGTGTTGCGCGAGGTCAGGCCATGCTTAGATTTGGATATTAAAAAATCCAGCGTGACTTGAAAAGTTGCACGCTGGCTGTCACGGACGACAGGTTTCTGAAGAGGTCTTGAGGGGAAGGTCGCCGACCTCGCCCCATGGCAGGCAAAAATGGACGCAGTGAAGAGAGTTTGTCTTTCGATGGTGGTGGTGTTGGCGGCGTGGGCAGCTCCCCAGGTGGCGCGCGCCCAGCAGGCGCCGCCGAAGGGTCCTGTCGGCGCCGCGCCGACGGGTGCGCCCGCTGAGGAGGCCCCGGAGGTCGAGGAGCCGCCGCCGTGGTGTGGCGTGCGCCCGGCGATGAGCTTCGTGGTGGTGGCCGACGCGGGCAAGCGCTTCTTCCTGGTGGAGGGGCGGGCGCTGACGACCTTGGAGGCGCTGCTGGCCTCGGCCTGTCCGGGCGACAAGGTGCGGATCGCGTCCTTCGGGTTGGACATCAAGTGGCACGGCGGCTCGGTGGTCGTCGCGGGCAAGGAGTCGCGCGAGCAGATCGCGGCGACCTACAAGCGCCGCGGGCAGCTCTCGGAGTACGCGGCCATCAACGACAACGTGGTCAAGGCGGCGCTCAAGTACTGGGAGGAGAGCCTGGTCGAGGGAGAGCTGCCCGTGCTGGTGGTCTTCACCGACACGATCGAGAGCGCGGCGCCGAAGCGGCCCGGGTTGAGCGACTTCGGCTGGACGGCGATCCCGGATTACTTCCAGGGCAAGTTCCTGACGGTGGTGGGGCTCTTTGATCACCGCTCGCCGCGCGAGCTGCCGTCGCTGTACATCACCACCGCGCCGCCAGGGATGAAGGTCGAGGACTTCCCGAACAACCCGCGGGCGACCTTTGAAGACCTGATGAAGGTCTTCATCCCCGAGCCTGAGCCGGTCGAGCCGCCGACGCGGGTGGTCATCCAGACGGTCGAGAAGACGATGAACCCGGACTGGCTGGTCTGGCTCGGGACGACCAGGGGCTCGTTGACGGCTGGCGGCGCGGTCTTTACCCTGCTGACCTTGATCTTCCTGCTGGGGCGGTTCAGCCGCCGTCAGCGCGAGAAGGCCAAGGGCTTGCCCGAGACGATCCAGGGCAGCCACAAGGAGGTGACCTTGCTGCTGCTCGACCGCCTCACCGGCGAGGTGCTGCGCCAGGAGACGCGCGTGCTGCGCGTGCCGATGAGGGTGACGCCCGGATCGGACGCGGACTTCGTGGTGCCTGGCCCCTACGCCTTCGAAATCGCGGACGAGGGCGGCGAGAGCCCCGTGGTGCGCCCGACCAACATGCTCGGCGTCGAGCTCAAGCGGGGCGTCGGGCGGCGTCTGATCGTGCCGGAGGGCGAGTCGATGGCGCTGCGCCAGAACGACCGCGTGGACATCGGGTCCGGCCATGAGGTAGAGATCCAGCTGCACTGATCCGCAGCCAACAGGGGGCGCCCTTGCCAAAGCCAATCCTGCTCGTCGGGGCCGGGACGGAGGTCGTCGTGCAGGTGATGCTGCCGACGTGCCAGTCCATCAACGATCGCATCTCGGACCAGTGGCCCGAGTCGGTCTTCGTGTGGATGGCCGACAGCGATCGGCGCGCCCAGAACAGGCATCGCGAGATGAACCTGTCCAAGACGCGGGCGATCTACAGCCATCTGTCCATCCATCAGGTCCGCGAGGCGCTCTCGCGCAGCCCGGACGCCTTCAAGGACGTCTGGCAGGAGGCCTGGAAGCCGCTGCTGCGCAATGCGCCGGACAACGGCGCCAGCGCCCTGCCGGTGCTTGGGCGCTTGATGCTCAAGGCGACGCTGGCCACCTCCATCCACCAGTTCGAGGAGTACAAGCGCGAGATGGAGGCGCTCGACGACGGCGAGCCGGACATCTTCGTGGTCTTCAACCCGCTGGCGGGGACCTCGCGCGGGAGCGTGTATGAGCTGCCCCGCTACCTCAGGGCGATCTGGCCCGCGGCGACGATCCACGCGCTGGTGATCTACCCCTTTGGCCTCGATCGCCTCGACAAGCAGCGCACCAACATCTATCGGGCCAACTTTATCGAGGCGCTGCGGATACTTGACCACTTCGCGCGCTCGACGACCTTCGACATCTACCTCGACCCCCAGACGGGGTGGGAGTCGCGCGAGGGGCGGCTGGTGGACAACATCCTGGTCTTTGATGGCCGCTACGGCAATCAGCGACTCAAGCAGCTCGAGGTGCGCGAGTTCAGGCTCGCGGGGGGGATCTCCGAGGTGATGCGGCAGGCCTCGGACTTCCTGGCCGGGGTCGCCGTCCAGGATCGGCTGGCCGACACGATCCTGGGCCGGCTGGCCGACGTGACCATGCAGCGCAGCCAGGCCGAGGTGGCCGGCTACCGGACCCACTGCCATTCGCTGCACCAGACGCGGCTGACGCTGGACACCGACGCCTTCCGGCGAGCGCTGGTCGAGCGCGGCATCTCGCGGGTGCTCTCGTCCTTCGACGGCCAGGAGGGAGGGTAGATGGACGCATTTGCCAGCGGAGAGGAGGCCGGGCGGTGGCTCTCGGACAAGCTCGACACCCTCAAGGAGAGCATCGAGCAGGCCGCCGAGCTGCATCGCCTCGTCAAGGAGGGCGCCCGCGAGGTCCTGACCGACATCGACGCCGACCCGACGATGTTCAGCCGCGACGCCAACGACCGGCTCAGGCGCTACACGGTCCGGATCAGCCAGGCCACCTTGCGGCGCCTTGAGCGCGACGGCTTCCAGGTGCCTGTCCTGGATCGCTCCTGCCGGCACCTGCTGGGGCAGAACGCCGCGCTGGCGCTGGAGATCCTCAGGGCGATGATCGACACGCTGCGCGAGCACACCGAGGCGCTCAGCGTCGAGGGCACCCAGCTCTACGGGGAGGGCCGCCAGAGCTTCTCCGAGGCCACGCGCGAGATCGGCGCGGTGATGGACAAGGCGCTCGATCACTGGAGCGAGGAGGGGCCGGGACGGCACCGCCGCAGCCGCCTGCCCTGGCGGCGCCAGCGGGCGCAGCTCATCCGCCCCATGGACGACGCCGCCTTCCGCCAGGAGGCCCGCAAGGCCGTCCAGCGCCACCTCCCGACGCTGGAGGGCGCGCTCAAGGATACAGGCGAGGGCAGCGTGCGGCTGTCGATGGCCAAGTATTATGGGGGGATCATCAGCCACCTGACCGAGCACATCGCCGCCGGAGAGAACCTGCGCGAGCGCGGCCCCACCATCAGCCTTCAGGCCGAGCAGCGCCTGTCCGGCATTCGAAGGGCCTCCTCTCAGGACAACGTGCGCCACTCGGCCGACATGCTCTTGATGGACAACCAGACCCTCGACGCGATCCTGGATCGCCTCGACGTCAGCTCGGCCAAGTTCCTCCAGCGGGTCGACATGAGCAGCGAGGAGCTGGCCAACCTCGGCAGCGAGGAGCTTGAGCAGACCATCCGGGGCTGGGTCGACGCCCAGCTCGGCGGCCTGGCGAGCCCCTCCTTGACCGAGGCCCTCGGCGGCGCCGCGGGCGGCTCCAAGCGCGCCCGCCAGCGCCTGCTCGACTTTCTGGCCCAGGGCCAGCCGCTGATGCTCTTCAACGACGACCTGCCCCTCCAGTTCGACAACGGCATGCGCGGCCAGTGCTTCGTCGTGGCCGAGACCAACGACCCCTCGCTGTCGCGCGAGTTTCGGGAGGCCTGCCACCAGATGGGCTTCCCGGACCCTCACCTGGAGGTGATCGAGACCGAGCGCGAGGGTCAGCTCACGCTGCGCGTCGTCCAGTTCGTCGCCGGCCTGCCCTTCTTCGCCCAGGTCGACCGCCTCATGGCGATGATCGACGCCCACCGCCTCATCCTGATCGAAGAGGACCCCGCCGCCATCTCCGCCTCGGCCGCCCCCATCCACCTGCGCGACCTGATCAACAGCCGGGAGCTCTCCTCCTTGCTCCCAAGCCGCATCGAGCGCGCCTTCCGCCAGGAGCGCGCCCTGCTTGAAGATCCCAAGGGCGCCATGTCCATCGATCAGGCCATCGCCGAGGCCCACGTCGAGCCGCTCCCGGTCGAGGCCGATCCCTAGAGTGCTGATGGGTTTGAGGGACCGACGGGCGTCAAACCCATCAGCGCTCTGGAGGGTCGAGCCGCGCTCGGTCGAAGGCGGCAGACCTCGGGTTGAGGCGGCAGATGCGGGGATGAGCGGGCCGGGCGAGGGCGGAACCGTGGCGCTCCTCTCTGAGAAGGCCCCCCGAAAGGCGCGCTCGAACAAGCGCTGATCCCGCGTCGCCAGCTTTGCGCAACCCCTTTTCAACGCCGCCGCCAGCCTTTACACTGCCGCTCGGTCGAGTCTGACCGGACGCGGAAGTTGTATTTTCCGAGGAAGAATCCATGGATGGACGTTTTTTGTACCCTGGCCTCCTTTTGCTCGCCTTCGGGTTGAGCGCTTGCGACGCCGAGGCCCCTCCTCGCGGGGCGAGGGCCACCGTCGAGCCGCCCGCGCTGGCGGCCATGCTCACCGTGCCGCTGGCGCGGGCTCCGGAGGCGCTGCCGGCGCCGAAGATCACCCGCGAGGAGGTCCCGGCGGCGCTGGACGTGCCCTTTGTCTTCGCCGACGATCCCGGTGAGCCCTCGAACAAGGGGAGGGCCGTCGAGCCCCAGCCCGATCAGAGCCCGCTGCCGATGACGGTCGAGGATCTGGTGTCCTCGCGGCTGTGCTCGACGGACATGACCACGCGCCTGAGCGCCCAGCTGGCCGCTCAGGTCAACTGCATCGCCCCCGGGACCTTCTCGCGCATCGACGACATCCCCAACGTCCACCTCAACCAGGCGGCCAACCCCTTCCTGCAGAGCGGCGCCGCGCGCGCCTTGAGGAAGGTCGCCGGCGATCTGCCCGATCAGACCTTCAGCGTCAACAGCACCTGGCGCTCCATCGTCCAGCAGCACGTCCTCAAGCGCTGGGAGGGCACATGCGGCATCCGCATCGCCGCCGACCCCGGCACCAGCCACCACGAGTCCGGCCGCGCCATCGACGTGCCCCGCGAGGTCACCAAGGCCTGGCGCCACAAGCTCAACGAGCGCGGCTGGGTCTGGTACTGCGATGAGACGAACAAGGGCCGCTGGGCAGGCTGCCGCGACGTCCCGCACCACACCTACATCAGGGGCCGCGACATCCGGGAGATCAGCGTCAAGGCCTTCCAGATCCTCTGGAACCGCGCCCACCCCGAAGACCCGCTGCCGGAGACCGGCACCTACGGCCCCATGACCGCCAGGCGCATCGACATGGCCCCGCTGGCGGGCTTTGACACGGGCACGACCTGCAGCGCGCCCCTGACCTTGCGCTAGACTAGCCGGCCATCCCCAGGACAAGGCCAGCGCGCTCATGCCATGGCCCGCCCGCTTCACTGGACCCACACCGGACGGACTCAAGCATGACCACCACCACGATGGACCCGAAGCTCAAGCAGTGGCGATGGCGCGTCTTCGCGGCCACCTGGCTGACCTACGCGGGCTTCTACTTCTGCCGAAAGCCCTTCTTCATCGTCAAGTCGGACCTGAGGGCCGAGCTTGAGTGGGACCTGCCCGCCATCGGCCAGATCGGCTTCTGGTACCTGCTGGCCTACACCGTCGGGCAGTTCATCGGCGGCGCCGCCGGCCAGCGCTGGGGGCCGCGGCTCCTGCTCCTGATCGGCCTCGGCCTCTCGATCCTGGCCAACGTCGTCTTCGGCTTCTCCAACTCCTTCGGCACCTTCGCCGCCTTCATGATCCTCAACGGGCTGGCCCAGGCCACCGGCTGGTCCAACTGCGTCGGCACCATGGCCAACTGGTTCCATCGCCAGGAGCGCGGCACCGTCATGGGCTTCTGGGCGACCAACTATCAGGTCGGCGGCGTCCTGGCCAACACCCTGGCTGCCTTCGTCGCAGGCGAGTACGGCTTCCGGTACTCCTTCTTCACCGGCTCCGTCGTCCTGGCCCTCGTCTGGATCTTCGTCCTCTTCAACCAGCGCAACCGCCCCGAGGATCTCGGCCTGCCGGCCGTCAAGGACCCCGCCGCCCCCCCTCCGCCGACCTCCGCGACGGCCTCCTCCAGGCTCTCTCCCACGCCGGCCGCCGCCTCCCCCGTCGCCGCTGCGCCGCACGACCAGGGCCGCTTCGTCGGGTGGACCCGGCAGGTCGTCGCCAACGTCATGATCATCGGCGCCTTCTATTTCTTTGTGAAATTCATACGTTACGCGCTCTGGTCGTGGACCCCGTTGATGCTCAAGGAGAGCTACGGGCTCACGACCGCCGACGCCGGCTACCTGTCCACGATCTTCGATCTGGCCGGCATCGCCGGGGTCATCGCCGCCGGCTACATCTCGGACAAGCTCTTCAAGGGCCGCCGCGCCCAGGTCGCCTTCATCTTCATCGTCTGCCTGGCGATGTCCTGCCTCGTCCTCTACCTCTTCGGCCCCACGAGCCTGCTCCTCTTCGGCATCGGCCTCGGGCTGGTCGGCTTCATGCTCTATGGGCCTGATGCGCTGATGACCGGCGCCGGCGCCATTGACGTCGGCACCGCCTCCGGGGCCACGCTGGCCGCCGGGATCATCAACGGCATGGGCTCGATAGGCTCCGTCGTCCAGGAGGTCATCCTGCCCTACGTCCTGGAGCGCGGCGGCGTCGGCGGCGTCTTTGCCTTTTTGCTCGGCTCGGCCTGCCTCGCCGCCCTCTTCATGGGCCTGATGCTCTGGCGAAACAGCACCGGCAAGTCCGACCTCTGAGCGGCCGCCCTACTTCGCCAGATCGCAAGACTCCGCGTGGTGCAGGGAAGGCGGTTGTCGGACTGGAGGTCAACGCCGCCCTACTTCGCCAGATCGCAAGACTCCGCGTGGCCCATCCGGCACGCCCGCAGGTACATCCGCAGCGCCTGGGCCTGATCCGGCGAGGCCCCGTCGCCGGTCGAGTAGATCCCGGCCAGCTCAAAGCAGCCGCGCGGGGCGCTGCCGTCGCACGCCTTCTGAAAAACTTTCCGCGCCTCCCTGGGCATCCGCGGGCCGCCCTCGATGCCCATCAGGTTGATCCCCAGATCGACGCAGCTCTCCAGAGCGCCGCCCGCGCAGGCCCGATCCATCAAGAAGCGCGCGCGCGTGGCGTTCTTCTTGACGCCCTCCCCGGCGAGGAGTCGACGGCCGAGCGAGCCGCACGCCGCCGCGTCCCCGTCCTCGCACCGCACCTCGTCCGAGTCCGAGTCCGCCACGGCGCCCTGCTCGCCCGTCGCGCCCGCCGTCGAGGGCGCACCCGCCTTGATCCCGTCGGCGTTTGTCGGGGGGAGCGTCGGTTTATCGGAGAGGGGGCTCGCGGTGGCTTTGCTTGCGTCGATGGCCGAGGCGCCCGCGTCGCCCACCGAGGCGCCCGCGTTGTTCGCCGTCGAGGCCGGTGCTGCCGGGGTCGAGTCGCTGCAGCACCCGGCCAGGAGCCCGCAGAGGATCAGCGCCAGGATCAGAGGGGTGTGGGGCATCGTGGCCTCTCAAGCTCGGGTCAGCCAGGCGTGCAGGGTGCGCTGCATGGCGCGCTGCTCGACGGGGAAGGCGTGGGTGCCGGGGTACTCGTGGCAGCGGACGTCGGGGTAGCGGCGCCGCAGCGCGTCGCTCTGGCGGGTCGGGACCATGGCGTCGTGGGTCTGGAGGATGAAGAGCAGGTCGTCGACCGGGGGCTTGAGGTCGTGCTGGAGGGGGTCAAGGACGTCGAGGTCGGCAAAGTCGAAGTCTCGCTGAAGGCGCCCGAGGGCGCGATCGACGAAGGGCGAGGCCAGGGGCATCAGGCCAAGCTCGGTGGCGGTGGCGCGGAGGCTGGTCACCGGGCAGTAGAGGGCCAGCCGCGAGACGGGGTGGCTGTTGGCCACGTGCATCGAGATGTGGCCGCCGATGGAGTAGCCCAGCAGGATCACCTCGTCGTACCCGAAGGTGTGCTCCAGCGAGCGGACGAGGCTGCGCAGGCCCGTGAAGGCCGAGCGGACGTTCTCGATCATCCTCGACATCTGCGGGCTGGCCAGCCCGAAGCCCGGCCAGAAGCCGAAGCTGCCTCGATAATGGTGGTTCATGATGTTGTAGAAGACGTCGAAGCCCTCCAGGCGGTGCAGCCCGAAGAGGCGCTCCATCCAGGTCGGGAAGGGAAGCCCGTAGCAATGGCAGACGACGATGGCCCGACGATGCCGCGGCTGGCCGCCGCGCAGCTGCGCCACGATCTTGTCGCCGCCGCCTTGGCCGACGCGCTCATAGGGGTTGGGCAGGGCGGCCCAGCCGCCGCGCCGGAGCTCGACGCGCTGGACCTCATCGGGAAAAGCCTTGTAGAGTCCGAACTTATCAATGTCTTCGGCGACGGCCTCCCGGAAGGGATCGCCAGCGACCCGGTGGGGGTGCCGCGCCGCGTAGGCGATCTCCCCGATCGACCACCCGGCGGTGAAGGTCGCCTCGACGCCCTTGAGCGTCTTGCGCCACGCCTGCTCGATCATGGCGCCCCTCCGAGGCCAAAGAGCCGGTCGTGCGGCGCGCGGGCGTGGCAGCCCATGCACGCCTGAAGCGCGCCGGCCGCCGCGATGTCTCGACGATCCGGCGTGGTCACGGCGTAGACCCAGCCCTGGTCCGTCCCCTCCGTGGACGGGTCGAGCTTCTGCATGATGAAGAGGCTCGTCGGCGCCGTGGCGACGTAGCGCAGCGCGCCGACCTGCGCCCACATGGCGCCCCTGGTGTCGTGGATGTCTCCGTCGCCGTTGATCTTTCCGCCGTCGATCTTTCCGCCGTTGATCTTTTCGCCGACGATCTTGTCGCCGTTGCTCTTGTCGACGACGTCGGGCGTCGCGATCCAGGCGTCCTTGATCAAGGTCTGGCCGATCGGGGCCACGTCGCCCGGCTTCATCGCGCCGTAGGCCGCCTGATCCTTGACCTTGAGCCGGTAGAGCTTCCGGCCGTGGGTCTCCCCATCCTCGCTCTGGCTCAGGGCGCCCTGGTCTGGATCGGGCCTGTGCGGCCTCGGCGCCCGGCACAGCTCCGGCGCGAGCCGGGCCGCCGCGTCGGCCAGCGGCCAGCGCTCCGAGGCCAGGATCGCGCCCCAGATGTCCGCGTCAAAGACCGTCGGCGAGCGCATCGAGACATGCTCCTGCGGCGCCTCGTCGGCTGGAGCGGGGCGCGCTCGCTCTGTCGGCTCCTGTGTCGGCGTTTGCGCGAGCTCGCCGTCCGAGCGGATCGCCTCGACGCTCCGAGGCGGTCTGGAGCAGGCTAGGGCAAGGATTGAGAGCGCCATCAGCGCAAGGGCGGCGCGCTTTACGTCCATCGGCTCCTCCATCGGTGAGGCGAGGCGAGATCGGCGCGATCGAGTAGACGACCAGCGCTGCGGCGAGTCAAGGCGGGCTCGGGGATGGTCCAGAGCGCTGATGGGTTTCGCTGTGCAGTCCAGGCGAGTCCGTAGCAACGAGGGGTTACGCTGCCTTTGGTGGAGGGCCTCTCACCAGAGTCGATTGATGTTGTAGGCATCGAAGTGGCCATCGACGCTGATGAGGGTGAGGTTCTCTTCGATGGCCTGGCAGATGATGATGCGGTCGAAGGGGTCTCGGTGGTGCATCGGCAGCGTCAGGAGCCCGTTGAGGTGGCTCAACTCGACGCCGAGGACTTGGAAGTTGTTCTGCTGGAGTTGCTCGGGGATGAGTTGCTCGAAAGGGGCTCCAAGCGTCAGTTTTCCAAGGGAAACCTTGATGGCGATCTCCCAAAAGCTGGCCACGCTCAAGAACGCTTCGTGGGTGCCGTCAGCGATGGTGTCTTTGGCGTGGTCGCTGAGGCGGTCACTGCCAGCGATGAACCACAAAAAGGTGTGAGTGTCGAGCAGGAGGCGCATCAGGAGTATTCGGCAAAGTCGTCAAGGGGGGCGTCGAAGTCGTCCGCGAAGGACACAAGACCTTTGGCACTTCCGAAAGTGCGCTGAGCAGGCTTGTTGAGGGCGACGAGACGAATGATGGGCTTGTCATCCTCGGTGATGACGACCTCTTCTCCGTTCTGGGCGCGCTTGATGAGGTCGAGCAGCTCCTCTTTGGCCTTGGCAAGTTCAACCAGTGTCATGTGCTGCTCCTTGTCAGCGTGCTCCACAAGGATAACCACCCTCACCAGGTCTCGCCATCCATCAACTGTCAGGAGGCAGTGTAACATCCTTCTCAACCCGCCCGCGGGCGGGAGACCTCCCCAAGACAATGCCGCTGGTGGGCGGGGTAGGCAAGCCCTTTGACGGTGCCAGGCCGCAGGCGGGATCGCCGCCCCACGGGTGATGTCCCGCTTGCACACAAGGACGTCCCCAGCGGGATAGCGCGCCGCCCCGATCCCCATCGATCCCGCTGCAGTCGAGGTCGCCGAACAAGGTGGCGCAAGGGCGAGGTCGGCGTCGTTGTCGGGGCGTGCGATCCTGTCGACGGGCGGCCCCGCCGTCCGGGCGCCGCGATTACGCCCCCAGCTTCGCCTGGAGCTTGCGCACCGCCCGCATCACCGACTCGTCCGACTGCCCCAGGCGGATGTCCTCCAGGCTGACCCAGCGGGCGTCCTTCGCGTCCGATCCCGCCTCGAAGGCTCGCGTCCTGGCTCTGAAGAGCACGCGCACGTCGAAGTGCTCGTGCGCTGGCTCCCGGCCAGGGCGCGCCGGGATCGTGTGGATGTCCAGATCGAAGATCTCCGGCCCCGCGCCGAACCAGTCCAGCGCTCGGATCCCGACCTCCTCGGCCACCTCCCGACGCGCCGCTGCGAAGACGTCCTCGTCGTCTGGATCGACGTGGCCCCCGGGCTGGAGCCACAGCCCCAGCTTGCCGTGCAGGATGAGCAAGAGCTCTCCGCCCTCTGGCGAGCACACGAAGGCGCTGGCCGTGAAGTGCCCTGGATCAAAGCGATCCCGGCTGAAACAATCTCCTTCCGAGTCGACCAGCGCGAGCATCCTCGCGCGGTAGCTCGCCTCCAGCGCGTCGCCCGCCGCCGCCTTCGTCAACAGCGCGCGCAAGCCCCCTCTACGATCTCCGCCCACTCTCAACCCTCCCTCCGACATGCCCCGCCCGAGCGCGCCCCCTCCGGGCCGCCCGTGGGCCTTTCAGCCTTGTTGAACCTCGATGACAGCGTGTTGGAATCAACTACTTCCGGCTGTAATATTGCCTGATGGGGCCAGCAGGTGAAGCGCTCACCTCGCCGTCGAGCAGCCGCCGCCGCGCCTCATCCCCGAGCCAGGAGGCGCCGACGAAGCGCCCGCCCGCTCGACCTCCCACGGCCACCGCGAGATCGCGCTTCGCCCCCTTGGATACCACGCACGGCCACTCGCCGCACCGCACCCACGACCACCGCGCCCGGCCTTCATCCTCCATGACCCGCAATGTCAGCCCCGGCAGCGCCCCTCGGGCCACCGCCCATATCGAGTCGCCGCGTCGTTCAAGGGAGACAGGCGAGGGGAGGGAGCCCTTCTGACGAGGACAGCCGATGTCCTGCTCGGGGTCCCAGGGCCAACGCCTGTCCTCGGTGATCTCGGCCAGGGAGGCGATGGCCTGCGGGAATGCGCAGCTGGCCGCGTTGAGCCAGTCCATCAGGTCCAGCCCCGGCGCCCCTCGATCCTCCGGCGCGATCTCGCCCCCGAACACGTCCAGCAAGAGGTGCATGTGCCCCGCCTCGCCAAGCTCCACCCGATCAAAGGGCTCGGCCTCATCGAAGGGGTCCAGCGCGTCCCACAACACCGCCGCGACGATCTCCTCCCTCAACAGCCCCTGCGCGTCGCCGGTCGAGGTCCCGAAGAAGTCGTCGCGCGCCTCCATCTGCTGCGTGACCGCCTCAAGATCGATAGCCCGCGCGTCCTCAAGAAAGGTGTCCACCACCCATGGATCGCCTTGCACCATGGACGCAAAGAAGTACGCCACCCCCTCGCCGTAAGCCAGCCTCGGGCTGACCCGCATGTCCCGATGCGGCCCTCCCGGCGACGAGTCCCGGCTGAGGTGATCGACGAAGTAATGGGCGAACTCATGAAGGATGATGTCGTCGTCGTACTCGTCGGGGTCCTCCAGGGCCCCTCCCAGGCTGAGCCGGCTCTCGCCATAGCACGATCCGCACGCGAAGGCCTCGCCGGGCGACCAGTCCACGCTCAAGGCTGGCATCCCCCGATCCGTAAAGCCCGCCACGAAGCCGAGCCCCTGGCCGAGCGTGTCCGCGATGTTCATGGCCCCGCCGATGGCCTGCCCGGAGCCCGCCCTGAGCGGCGGCTGCTCGATGACGTCTTCGCCGACGGGCTCGAAGTCCTCGCCGATCAGCGCGTAGATCGCCCGCGCCGGGCTTCGATCCCGGACTCGCCCGCTCAAGGCGCCGACCTCCGCCCGCGCCAGCGCCCTGACCCGGTAGCGCTCCCCGGCATGGGCGCCGAAGTCCACCCCGTAGACGCCCCGCTGATCGGTGATCCCCGAGGCCACGGGGTTCCCATCGCTCACCCGGACCACCTCGACTCGAAGGCTCCGGCCCGGCGCCCCCTGAGTCGCCCCGGTGAACCCCGACGCGTCCTGGAGGCGATCTTCGAACTCGACCGCGCCCTCGACCCTGGCCGTGAAGTCCGGCGGCCCGAAGGGCAGCGCCGACAAGCGGTAGGCGTTGGTCGCGCCCCGAAAGCCGAAGACCTCCAGCAAGATCCTCGTGTCCGTATCAAAGGGGCCCGCCGCGATTTTCTCGGCGTCCGAGGTCGACTCCGAGCGCGCCAACGGCGACTCGAGATCCCCAGACGTGAACAGCCTCATGTCCAGATCGCCGAGGGCGTGGGCAAAGTCGATCGAGATCGTCAAGGTCCCTCCGGCGGGCACCTCGAAGGCGTACCAGTCCACGTCCGCGTCGCAGATCGCCGCGTCGATCGACAGCGGCGCTCTGGCCTCGAAGGCCGCCGTCGGAGCGTCGTTGGGCTCCTCGGGCGTCTCCAGGCAGTCGTCCGGCGAGCCGCGCTCCACCGACGCGCCGAGCCCGTAGGCGACTCTGCTCTCTCCATCGGCCGCCGCCACGGACACCAGAACAGGCCCCGTCGCCTCGATCCTGCGTCGCGTCGCCTGGAGCCCTGGGCCAAGGTTGAGCCGCTGGACCTCCTGGTCGCCCTCGAAGATCCTCAACGCCAGCCCAGGCTCCGACAACACCTCCAGCGCCAGCGAGAGCGTGTCTCCGGCTTGCAGGTCAGCCTGGAACCAGTCGGTTTCGGCGCCGCACGCCGCGAGCCCTTCAAGTCGATCTGCGCTCGGCAAGGCGTGCGGGCGCTGGGGCGACGAGGGGCCGAGATCGTCATCTTGGCAAGCCGGGAGCATCACATCGGGGGTGTCCTCTCCTTGGCCCATGTCTTCGGAATCATCTTCTTCCGATTCGATGTCTACGTCGTTGGCGTCTTGTGTGTCGGTTTCGGAGTCCTGGGCCCCTGCGTCGATTGGAGAGGCGATGCTGGCAATGGGGACGGAGGCGGAGTCGCAGGCAGACAGGAGGGTGAGCAGGGCGACGAGCAAGAAGGGGGGCAGGGTTTTCAACACAGGCTCGTGGGCTCAAGAGGGTGAGGGTTCGCGCGGCGGTGGTCGCCCTTTGAGGCTATGGGGGGGAGGGTGAGGAGTCAACCGCCTGGCCCGACGTCCCACGCTCGCCGATCGCCCCACGCTCCTCGCACCGCCCCCCACAAGGGGGGACGGGCTCGTCGGGTGGGGCTTGGATGCGCGGGGAGGCTGCGCCCGTTGGGCGCAGGCCGGCGCGCGGACGAGAGCGGATCGCAAGGCCGGCCCAGCGTGTCGAAGTGGGCCTGTGGATTGGGGTTTTCACGTCCCCAGGTGTCGACCTGGGCCGTGCGCTGGCCTGCGCCCATCGGGCGCAGCCCACCCCGCGCTTCTAGCCCCACCCGACGAGCCCGTCCCCAACGGGGGCGGTGCGAGGAGCGTGGGGCGGTGCGAGGAGCGTGGGGTGCTCGTGGATCGTGGGGTGTTCGCCGAGCGTGGGGCGTCGCTCGTGGGGCGTGGGGCGTCAGGGGTCGTGGCGCTCGATGTGGACGCTGGCGAGGTCGTCGTGGAGGGTGATGCGGCTGATCATGGGGCGGTCGGCGGTCCACCAGGGGGAGGTGGGTTCGAGGGCGACCTGGGGCCCCTGGGGGGTCCATCGCGCGACGAGCTGGCCGATGGCGTGGTTCTGCTGGCCGCCGACGTCCACGACGTAGCGGCTGATGGCGGCTCCTTCGAAGGGTCGGCGCAGGTCAGGCAGGGCGGGCGAGAGGGCCAGGTGGAAGGTGGGCGCTGCGCGATCCCACTGGTGGACGGTGAAGGAGGAGAGTTCGAGGGTGTCGGGTGAGGGTTCGATGAAGCGGGCGCGCAGGGTCCGCAGCGTGTCGCGCTGGGTGGCCTCGATGGCCCCTGGCAGGCGCTCGACGGCCCAATGCCGGGTGGCGTCGGGGGCGCCGTGGCGCTTGTGGGTGGTGGTGAAGCCGTCTGCGGTCGGGCCTTGATCGAAGCGCCCGGTGACGAGCCCGCCTTGCGTTTGAACCAGCGCCATGGAGAAGGGCACGAGGCCGAGGATGCGGGAGATGGGGCGAGCCTGTCCGGCGTAGGCGATCGAGGCGCGGCGGGCGAAGGCCTTGTGGGAGAGGTCAAGGACGGCCATCAGATCGGCGCGCGAGTGTCCCATGGTCGAGCCGTTGCGCTTGCGCTCGGCGCGGTTCGGGGGAGGGCCCTCGTAGTGGACCTCGACCCGCTCTCCGTCGAAGTTGACGGTGCTCAGGTCCAGATCGAGGCGGTGGGGCGTGGAGCGATCGCGGACCTCGACGGGGCCTCGGAGGCGCTGGACGGGGATCTCGGGCATCCAGCCGTCGATGTCGTCGATATCGGCCACGATGGTCTGGGTGAGGGTCGACTCGCGGGCGTCCTTGGAGAGCCAGACCTGGCCCTGGGGGGTGCGGAGCATGGCGTACTCGTGCATGTTCCAGGTCGGGTGGGTCGAGACGATCACCAGGTCGAGGTCGTAGCTGACGCCGAAGGCCATCACGGGCAGGGGCGGCATGGGGAGCTTCGTCGCGGGGGCTGGCTCGTAGAGGGCTCTGGAGGGCTCGTCGCCCGGCCAGCCGAGCGTGCGCGCCCAGGGGCTCATCACGGGCCCCTCGGGCAGCAGCTTCTTGAGGCCGAGCCAGTCCAGCATGTGATCGATCATGAGGTGTCCATCCGAGCGCGAGCGGGGGTGCGTGGCCTGGGGGCTGTCTTCGTCGATCGCCGGGCGAGGTGTCGCGGATCAGGGCGTCGTCATGGCCGCGGCCATCGAGCGCTGGATCGTGGGCGTGCTGGTGAAGAAGGCGCGCAGGTGAAGGGCGCGCTCTCGGAGGTCGGTTTCGGTGGGTTCGTCGCGCTGCGGGGCGGGCGGCAGCCAGCTCCAGCGCTGGCCCGAGCGCCACAGCAGCTCTGGCGGCTTGTAGCGATCCGTGACGTCGGTGCGTGGCAACACCGAGGCGCGCAGTCCTTCGCCCGCCTCGGGCGCCCATTGTCCGTCTTCCAGTGGGGACATGGTCGGCCCTCCCTGACCAGCCTCGACCCGCTGTGCACCGCGCGGTTTGTACGCGCATGTAGGTGCTCCACGGGCGAGTGTGGCACAGATCGGGGGGGGATCAAGAAATTGATCGCGTCGCTGGCTGATCGCGGGGTGTGGCGTCAAGTGTAAGTACCTACAAGCGTTTTCTGGTCACCGCGAGGAGGGCGAGGCCAGGCAGGGCGAGCCAGAGGGGGAGATGGGGGCGCTGCCCTGGCGAGGTCTGGCAGCCTGTGGGGGAGGCAGGCGGGGGGGTGTCGACGAAGCCCTGTCCAGCGTTGGGATCGTCGGCCCAGCCGCCGCCGAGGCCGTCGTCGGTCCAGCCGGCCGAGGGGTCGGGGCCAGGATCGGCGCCGGGGTCGGGGTCTGGAGCGGGCGAGTCGGGCTCGTCGGCTTCGGGTTGGGGTGCGTCGGGGTTGGGTTCGGGATCGGGGTCGGAGGAGGGAGGCGGGCCGTCGAAGAGGACGTGATCGGCCCATTGCTGGCCGAAGAGGTCGCGGGCGAAGGCGCGAAGCGGCTCGGCGTCGGGGGACTCTTCGAAGGCGCGCAGGTAGCGGTCCTGGGTGTCCCAGGTGAAGTCTGACATGAGGGCGCCCTTGCGATAGACGGCCATCGCGCGGCGGGTGTTGAAGGCCAGGAGCTCCTTGAAGGCGACATTGCGGGCGAAGTAGTCGGGGTCCTGCTCGGCCACGGCCATGGCGAGGGCCAGGGCGTAGACGGTGAACTCGAGCTGCCCGGCGACCCCGTCCCTCCAGCCGCGATCCCAGAGGCCGCGCTCGACCATGTCGACGCCGACCTCGCCGCCGTTGATGTAGGCGTTCCACTCGTCCCAGACGTAGAGCGGGGTGTCGTCCCAGTCGGCGCTGCCGGTGATGTAGAGGTCAAAGCGTGAGCCGCGCAGGCTGGCGGGGACGAAGGGCGCGACGGTGGACTTGCGGATGTCGGGCTCCTGGACGAGCGCGGCCCGGTTGTTCAAGAGGTAGAAGGCGTTGGCGCGCTGGCCGGTGTTGTTGAAGTTGTTGCGCAGGTGGGCGTGGATGCCGTGGCTGGTCTCATGGCCCCAGGTGATCGGGTCGCTGTCGAAGTAGGTTCGACCGTAGGAGGCGGGCAGGTGGTTGACGATGTCGGCCAGCACGGGGCTGGAGCCCGGCTCGGCCATGTTGCTCTGGGTGCCGTAGTTGAAGAACTCGACGCCCGCGCCGGGCTCGCCGCTGAAGTGGATCGAGCTGGCCTGCTCCAGATCGCGCAGCTCGGCCTCCTCATGGAGCTCTGCGCAGCCCCCGAGCGCCAGGATCGCCGCCGCCAGCCCGATCCGGATCGCGCCCGCGCGTCTTGAGGTCATATCCGCTCCGTGTTCAAGGGGGTCGCCTCGATTTTATCGCGCTCGATGTCCTGCCCTTCGACGGGCCATCGTCGGGGGCGCTCAGGCGCTCTGCCCGATCGCTTGAAGCAAGGCGCGGGCCAGCGCGACAGGCGAGATGGAGGCCGTGGTGGTCGAGATCGCGGGCGATGGATCGGCGAGGTGAGGCGCGGGCGCCATAGCCTGGGGTGCCCACCGGGGCGGCGTTGACACACTCGGGGGCTGGCGACGGCAGTGCGGATCTGTAGGCGCGGCGCGCGCTTACGAGGGGTCGGAGGGTTTGCGGGGGTGTGGAGCAGGCTGTGAACAGGCACGCAGAGCGTTTCGAGGCCCGCTCGCCCCAGGCTCGCGCCCGGCGCTACGATCGTGCCGACGGCGTCTCGTGCCGACGTCGTCTCGTGCCGACGGCGTCTCGTGCCGACGGCGTCTCGTGCCGACGGCGTCTCGTGCCGACGGCGTCTCGCCTCTTCGAGGCTCACGACGGGGCCTCAACCTCCAGGCATCGTGTCATCCCTCATCAGCGGCCCTTGATGTTGAGGCCATCGAACCGAGCGACACGATGCCTGGAGGTTGAGGCCCCGTCGTGAGCCTCGAAGAGGCGAGACGCCGTCGGCACGAGACGCCGTCGGCATGAGACGCCGTCGGCACGATCGTAGCGCCGGGCGCAAGCCTGGGGCGGCCTTGAGTCGATCGCCGTTCTGAACGGGCGCGCTGCGTCTGGAGTGGGGCAGCGTCAGCATCAGGCGGCCTTTTGGGCGCGGGGCGCTCGCGTTTGCGCGCGGCTGTTCAGAGGGCCTTGCCCCAGGCGCCGGAGAAGACGAACTCGCTCTGGGGCTTGCGCTCGCGGGGGGCGCGCTCTCGCTCGGCCAGCTGCTCGGGCAGCGTATCCGGGTCGCCGGGGTGTCCGATGGCGATGGCGGTCATGGGGGCGAAGCCCTCGGGGACGCCGTAGACCTCCTTGATCCGGTCGGCGACGATGCCGGCCATCTGGTGGGAGGCCAGGCCGAGGGCGGTGGCCTGGAGGACGAGCTGGGAGGCGGCCAGCCCGAGGTCGTGGTCGGCGTAGGCGTTGGCCCGGCCGCCAGCGGGGTGTCGTGCGCTGAAGGTCAGGATGATCACCGAGGCGCTCGACACCCAGCTCTGGTTGAACTCCACGAGGCAGGACAGAGCGGTCGCGAAGCCCTCCGGGTCGTCCTTGGTGGCCACGATGAAGGCCCAGGGCTGTCCGTTGAAGGCCGACGCGGCCCAGCGGGCCGCCTCCATCAGGGTGCGGACCTGGGTGGGGGTGACGGGCTCGGGGCCAAAGGCCCGCGGGCTCCAGCGCGAGGCGATGAGGTCGTTCAGGGGGAGATCGGTGATGGCGTCTTTCTTCATGGCGTATCTCCAGGTCGTGAGCGCGTTTCTCGGGCTCAAGTGAGGTCAAGGCACATCGAAGAGGAGCAGTTCGGCGTCGTCATCGAGGCCCCCCAGCGAGAGAGATGCTTCGGCGTAGATGGCGGCGCCGTCGCCTTCGGCCAGGATCAGGTCGCCGAGGGAGAGGTGGCCGCGCACCACCTGTATCCAGGCGTATCGGCCAGGGTTGAGCGCGTATTCGATGCGCTGCCCTGGCTTGAGCGAGGCGCCGAAGATCTTCACGTCCCGGTGGATCGTGACCGATCCGTCGGCGCCGTCGGGGGAGACCATCAGGCGCAAGCGCCCGTTGCGTTCCGCCTCGTCAAAGTGTCGTTGTTCGTAGCTGGGGTCAAGGCCGAGGGTGTCGGGGGGGATCCAGATCTGGAGGAAGCGGACGGGCTCATGCCTGGAGGCGTTGAACTCGCTGTGGACGATCCCGCGGCCAGCGCTCATGCGCTGGAGATCGCCGGGTCGGATCACCGAGCCGGTGCCCAGGCTGTCGCGGTGCTCCAGAGCGCCCTCGACGACCCAGGAGATGATCTCCATGTCGCGGTGGGGGTGGGAGGGGAAGCCGCCGCCGGGCGCCACCCGGTCGTCGTTGAGCACGCGCAGCGCGCCGAAGCCCATGCGGGCGGGGTCGCGGAAGTCTCCGAAGGAGAAGGTGTGCGCGCTGTTGAGCCAGCCGATCGCGGTCTTTCCGCGCCCTGCGGCGAGGTGGAGGTCGATCATGGGGTCTCCCTGGTTTCGGGGCGTCGCGCCCGGTCCATGTTCGATGTATACTGTCGACCCAGAGATGATAAGGCGTCATTTTTGAGCATGATTGTTTCTGTCTGGCGACAATGGAGTGAGGGGCAATGGCGACGCTGCACGACATGGAGATCTTCGCCCGCGTGGTCGAGTTGGACGGCTTCAGCGCGGCGGCGAGGGGGTTGGGGGTGTCGCGCTCGTATGTGAGCAAGCGGGTGATGGCGCTTGAGGAGCAGCTTGGGGTCAGGCTCTTGCAGCGGACCACGCGCAAGCTGTCTTTGACGCAGGAGGGGGAGGTCTACCTCGGGCGGGTGTCGAGGATAATGGCGGACGTGGAGGAGGCGTCGGCGTCGGTGGCGGTCATGCAGTCGTCGCCGAGGGGCGTGTTGCGGCTGTCGGCGCCCTTGACCTTCGGGCAGGAGGTGTTGATGCCGATCGTGTCGGCCTTCGTGGCGCTTCACGGGGGTTTGTCGGTGGACGTGGTCTTGACGGATCGGCACGTCGATCTGGTGGAGGAGGGTTATGACATGGCGATCCGGGTGGCGTCCTTGTCGGACTCGAGCTTGATCGCGCGGCGGCTCGCGCCGGTGGATCGGTGCTTGTGCGCGAGCCCGGCCTACCTGGCGGCGCGGGGTGTCCCTGAGCACCCGAAGGAGCTCAAGGGGCACGACTGCCTGATCTACCAGCATGAGCGCGTCGGGGATCGATGGCGCTTTGAGAGGGGCGGTGAGGAGGTGGTGGTCAAGGTGTCGGGGCGAGTGCGGTCAAACAACGGCGAGGCGCTCAGGGTGGCGGCGGTGGCGGGGTTGGGCTTTGCGATGTTGCCGCGCTTCATCGTGGGTCGGGCGATCGAGCGCGGGGAGCTGGTGCTGGCGCTTGAGGGCTGGTGCAACTGGGACGCGGCGGTGTGGGCGATCTACCCGCACGGCAGGCACCTGTCGGCGCGGGTGAGGCTCTTCGTGGATTACGTGGTGGAGCGGCTCGCTGCGGCTCGGGGCGAGGCTCAGGGCGCTTGACGGGTGTGGGGAGGGCGAGGGCGGGTGGTTGTTCTTGGGGGGGGCGAGGGCTGAGGTCGGTCGAGGCTCAGCCGGCGTGCTTGATCAGGTCTGCGAGGCGGTCGAGGCCGGCTTCGAGGGAGGTGATCGAGGGGCCGAAGCTCAGCCGGACGTGGTGGCGGAAGCGGCTGTGGGAGGTCTGGCGGCGCTGGCCGGGGTTGACGTCGAAGAACTCGCCGGGGACGCAGATGATGCCGCGGTCGAGGGCGGCGCGGAAGAGGTCCATGCCAGTGGAGATGGGCTCGGGCAGGTCGCGGACATTGCCCCAGACGTAGAAGGTGCCTTCGGGGGGTCGCTCGACGCGGACGCCCATGGAGGTCAGGCGGCTCAGGAGCAGATCGCGCTTGGGGCGGAAGGCGCGCTGTGTGGCCTTGATCTCGGCCAGGGTGTGGTCGGTCTCAAGCAGGGGGATGGCGGCGCGCTGGATGGGTCGGCAGGCGCCGCCGTCGAGGAAGCTGCCGGCGCTCGACAGGCGCTCGATGATGCTCCTGGGGCCGAGGGTCCAGGAGATCCGCCAGCCCGGATAGCGCCAGTTCTTGGTCAGGCCGTTGACGATGACGACGGGGTCGCGGTCGACGTCCTCGACGTAGCGGGCGGCGGTGATGGCGGGGGGGGAGCCGTGGCCCTCGCCCCAGACGTAGTGGCTGTAGAACTCGTCGATGAGCAGGGCGCAGTCGAAGCGCCGTGCGATGGAGCACCAGCCCTGGAGGGACTCGCCGCCGATGACCTTGCCGGTGGGGTTGCAGGGGTTGGAGATGAGCAGCGCGCCGAGGCCCCGGCCCTGGACCTCGCGCCGGAGCTCGTCGAGCGAGAAGTCGTAGCCGCGATCGGGGTCGAGCAGGATCGGGATGGCGGAGAAGAGCCGGAAGAGGCCCAGGAGCTCCTCGTAGGCGGTGTAATCGGGCAGGAAGTGCCCGAGGTTGATGCTGCCGAGGGAGGCGGCGGCCCGCGTCAGGGCGGTGCGGCCGCCAGCGCTGATGCACACGTTCTCCGCCTTGTACTGCGATCCCATCCCTCGCCGGTAGAGCCTGTTGTAATGGTCGGCGACGGCCTCGCGCAGCTCCCAGATGCCGGCGACGGGGGCGTACTCGTGATCGTCCGCGAGGATGTCGAGGTGATCGACGCGGGTCGGGGCGCCGTCGAGCGCGCCGACCTCGGGCATCCCCTGCCCGAAGTTCGTCCACCCTGGGTCGCCGGCCTTGTAGCCGCAGCGGGCCGCTTCGGTCATGACGAAGATGACGCCCGTGTTGGGGACATCTCTGAAGCTGGTCTGCTCGTGGCCCTCGGGCTGCCTGTCCTGAACCATCGCGCGCCCTCGCTGTGGCGACCTCCCGGCCGCGATCAAGGGCAAAGGGCTTACCACGAGCGCCGCCGAAGCGTCCAGCCTGAGAGTCCGCGCGCTACAGGCCCTTGAGCAAGCCTTCGAGCCGGGCCTTGTCCGCGTCAAAGGCGAGCTCGCCGAGCCCTTCGATGCCCTGATCCCTGGCGATATCTTTGAGCCGCTCGCGCTCAGGAGCGCTCAGAGCGCGCCCGACGGCGCGCTCCCAAAGGCGCAGCGCGAGGAGAAGACCCTCTTCGCGCCCCTCTTCGCGCCCCTCTTCGCGCCCCGCTTCGCGCCCCTCTTCGCGCCCCGCTTCGCGCCCCGCTTCGAGGCCCGCTTCGAGGCCCGCTTCGAGGCCCGCTGCGTGACCTTTCTCGCGGGCTTCCCTTTCAAGATCGGGGATGTGGGTGGCCTCATCGCGCAGCCGCTTGTCGAGCATGAAGGCCTGAAAGCGCAGCCGGTCGTCCTGGCTCATGAAGGCGAGCTTCTTCTCGGCGCGGTCGATGGTGCGGTCGAGGTCCTGGGCCTGCTTGTGGGTCATGGTGTGTCCATTCTTGATAAAGTACAGCCACTTGTCTTCGAGGGTGTCCAGCTCGTCCAACGCCCGGTTGAAGTTGGGTAACTCAAGGATGTGCAGGGCGAAGTGGTCCGTCAATCGACGGTGGTGCAGGTCATCGGTGATGTGAAAGGTGTGGTGGTAGCCCAGGTTCGGCTTGCCGAAGAAGGACCAGTCCAGGAGGTGGATACCGATGGTGGGGCGTAGGTCGCTGTAGAGGTGGCCCTGCTTGAGCTGCGCGACGAAGAGCCTGGACCAGTAGTAGAGCGCGCGCTCGGCGTAGCGGGTCTTGCGGGAGAGCTGAACCTCGACGTTGTACTGGCGGCCGCCCTCGTCGGTGGCGCATAGATCGAGCACGGGAGACTTGTCGTCGGCGAAGTGGCTGGCCAGGCGCGTCGGCTCGATCTGGAGGGAGACCAGCGGGGGCTGGTGGCCTTCGAGCAGGCCGTTGAGGAGGCTCAAGAGCAGTTCGGGCTCGTTCCTGTCGCCAAAGAGGCTCAGGAATACCACGTCGAACTTAGGCTCGAGCTTTGATTTAAGTGTTTTCTTGGCCATCGATATCCTGTACATATGTCACACACGCGCCCTCCCTTCTCCCTCGCCCTGAACGTCTTTGCAAGTGTTTTCTGTCGCCAGTCGCGCGGTTCAGGTGAGGGGGATGGGGGTGTCTGGGTTCGGGGCGCTCCTTGCCAGCGGCGGGCGATGCCCTGTACCATCCCTGGGCCTCGGGGTGGATCGGGTGGTGAGTTGGTGAAGGCCCGTGGTGACGGACTCCGTGGTTCAGGGAGGGCGAGAGATGGGGCTTGAGGCGGCGGAGGTGGGGCTTTGCGCGGTGCTCGTGGACGAGGCGGCGGCCAGCTCGCGCCCGATCCCGATGTTGACGGCGCGCTGGCCGGAGATGACGCTGAGCGACGCCTATACGATCCAGCGGGCGTCGATGGCGCGGCGCTTTGAGCGCGGCGAGCGGCTCGTGGGCATGAAGATGGGCCTGACGAGCGTGGCGAAGATGCGCCAGATGGGGGTCCACGACCCGATCTACGGGCACCTGACGGACGCGATGCGGCTTGAGGAGGGCGGGTCGATCTCGCGGGCCGCCCATTGCCACCCGAGGGCCGAGCCGGAGATCTGCTTCTTGCTCGCGCGGGATCTGGAGGGGCCTGGCGTGACGCCAGAGCAGGCGCTGGAGGCGGTCGGGGAGGTCTTCGCGGCGCTGGAGATCATCGACAGCCGCTACGAGGACTTCAAGTTCACGCTCATCGACGTGGTGGCCGACAACGCCTCATCGAGCCGCTTCGTGCTGGGTCAGGGTCGGGGGCTGTCGGGGCTGGAGATCGACGATCTGGTCATGACGATGGAGATCAACGGGGAGGTGGTCGAGCGCGGCAGCAGCAGCGCGATCTACGATCACCCGGCGCGCTCGCTGGCGGCGCAGGCCAACATGCTGGCCGAGCGGGGCGAGCGGCTGCTGGCCGGCCAGGTGGTGATGAGCGGCGGCGCGACGGCGGCCGTGGCGGTCAAGCCGGGCGACAGGGTCCGCGCGGTGGTCGAGGGGATAGGCGCGGCGTCGTTTTTTGTGGAGCCCTGAGAGGCGACAGGGGGGAGAGATGGGCATTCGCGGGCCGATGAACTTCAAGCGGTGGATCGACGACAACCGGCACCTGCTCAAGCCGCCCGTGGGGGCGAAGCGGGTGTACGAGGACGCCGAGTTCATCATCATGGTGGTGGGTGGTCCGAACGCGCGCAAGGATTACCACGTCGATCCGGGCGAGGAGTTCTTCTACCAGATCGAGGGCAGCATGGTGCTCAAGATCGTGGAGGAGGGCGAGCACCGGGACGTCGAGATCGGGGAGGGTGAGATCTTCCTGCTGCCGCCCTGGGTGCCGCACTCGCCGCAGCGGCTGGCCGACACGGTCGGGCTGGTGATCGAGCGCAAGCGGCAGGCCGGCGAGAAGGACGGGCTGCGGTGGTATTGCGAGGGGTGCGGGCAGGTGGTGTATGAGGATGAGTTCGAGGTGGTCAACCTCCCTGCGCAGATCAAGGCGGCGATGGAGGTCTACGGCGGCAGCGAGGCGCTGCGGACCTGCGAGGCCTGCGGGCACCTCAACACCTTGTGAGGAGGATCGCCTGTGAAGATCGACATCCACACCCACATCCTGCCCAGGACCTGGCCTGACCTGCGCGAGCGTTACGGCTACGGCGGGTTCATCCGCCTGGAGCACACGGGGCCGGGCTGCGCCCGGATGATGAAGGACGACACCTTCTTCCGGGCCGTGGAGGCGGATCTGTGGGATCCGCCTCGTCGGCTGGAGGACTGCGAGCGCGACGCGGTGGACGTGCAGGTGCTCTCGACCGTGCCGGTGATGTTCAGCTACTGGGCCAAGCCCCAGGACACCCTGGATCTGTCCCGGCTCCTCAACGATCACCTCGCCGAGGTGGTCGACAAGGCGCCCAAGCGCTTCGTCGGGCTTGGGACGCTGCCGATGCAGACGCCGGAGGTGGCCGCGCGGGAGTTGGAGCGGTGCATGGGGATGGGCCTCAAGGGGGTGCAGATCGGCTCGCACATCCAGGACTGGAACCTGGATCACAAGGCGCTCTTTCCCTTCTACGAGGCGGCCGAGGCGCTCGGCGCGGCGATCTTCATCCACCCCTGGGACATGATGGCGATGAACCGGATGCCGCGCTACTGGATGCCGTGGCTGGTGGGGATGCCGGCGGAGACCTCGCTGGCGATCTGCTCGATCTTGATGGGCGGGATCCTGGAGCGCTTCCCGAAGCTGCGCTTCGCCTTCGCCCACGGCGGCGGGGCCTTCCCGGGGACGCTCGGGCGCATCGTCCACGGCTTCCACGTCAGGCCCGATCTGTGCCAGACCCAGACGACGATCTCGCCGGCCGACTTCCTCGACAAGCTCGTCTTCGACACGCTGGTGCACGACCCCGCGGTGCTGCGCTTCCTGATCCAGCAGATGGGGCCGGGGCAGCTGGCGCTGGGCACCGACTACCCCTTCCCGCTCGGCGAGGAGCACCCGGGGGAGATGATCGAGGGGATGGACGACGTCAGCGCCGAGGTCAAGGAGCGGCTCTTGAGCGGGACGGCGCTGGAGTGGCTGGGGTTGGAGCGGGCGGACTTCGAGACCGAGGCGAGCCTGGCGCACTCGGCCTCGCTCAGAGAGAGGCGGGCGTCGGCCGCGCTCGTCGATGGGGCGGAGGCCGGGGCGTGAGGGTGAGGATCGAGGTGGAGGGGCGTTGCTTTGGCGTGGGGCTGGAGCGTCCCTTGGATCTGTCGATCCCGCTGGACTTCGGCGGCCCGCAGCCCGAGGCCTTCTTCCTGCCGGCGGCGAGTGCGGCGGCCTTCGAGGCGGGGGGCTTCGTCGGGGACACGCGGCGGGGCGGCAGCGCCAACTGCGCGGTCATCCAGATGGCGCCGCACGGCAATGGGACGCACACCGAGTGCGTCGGGCACATCCTCGACGAGCGGGTGTCGGTGGCCGAGGCGCTGGCGCCGGGGTGGGTGCCGGCCACGGTGGTGACGGTGGCCCCTGAGGCGCTGGGGGCGAGCGGAGAGGGTTATGTGGCGGCGGGGCGCGGCGGCGATCAGGTCGTGACGGCGCGCGCGCTGTCCAGGGCGCTTGAGGCGGTCGATGGGGGCGGAGGGTCGGGCTGGCGGCGCGCGCTGGTGGTCAGGACGGGGGGTGGTGAGAAGGGCTCCAGGCGCTACAGCGGCGCGAACCCGGCCTACTTCACGCTGGAGGCGATGGCGCTGGTGCGGTCGCTGGGGGTCGAGCATCTGCTGGTGGAGCTGCCCTCGGTGGATCGGGAGGAGGACGGGGGGGCGCTGGCGGCGCACCACCTCTTCTGGGGCGTGCCGCAGGGGTCGAGGGCCTTGGCGGGGCCGAGGCCGGGGTGGACGATTACGGAGATGATCAACGTGGGCGCCGAGGTGCTCGACGGTCAGTATGTGCTGGAGCTTCAGATCCCGCCCTTCGTGTTGGACGCGGCGCCGTCGAGGCCGATCCTGTATGCGGTCAAGGAGGAGGCGTGAGGGGGGGCGGGCGCTCCGGTGGGGCAGGCAGGGTGCAGGCCGGTGTCGGTGGGTGCGCGGCAGGAGAGGGTCGGGGATGGTGATCGAGGGTCTGGAGTGGGCCAGGGCGCAGGACGCCGCCGATCCCTTGAGCCGCTTTCGGGGGCGCTTCGAGGCGCTGGAGGCGGTCGAGGGTGTCGCGCCGATCTATTTGTGCGGCAATTCTCTGGGGTTGCAGCCGAGGCGGACGCGGGAGCTGGTGCTGGCGGAGCTGGATCTGTGGGCACGGCGGGGGGTCGAGGGGCACTTCGAGGGGGAGTGGCCGTGGTACAGCTACCACGAGCCGCTGCAGGGGCCGATGGCGCGCGTGGTGGGGGCGAGGCCGGAGGAGGTCGTGGTGATGGGGTCGCTGACGGGCAACCTCCACGCGATGATGGCGTCGTTCTACCGGCCGACGGCCGAGCGCTTCAAGATCATGATCGAGGGTTCGGCCTTCCCCTCGGATCGGTACGCGGTGGCCAGCCAGGCGCGGCTCCACGGGCTGGACCCGGCGCAGGTCGTGGTCGAGTTGCAGGCGCGGCCCGGCGAGGTGGTCTTGAGGGAGGAGGACATCGAGGCGGCGATAGAGGAGCAGGGCGAGCGGCTGGCGCTGGTGATGTTCGGGGGGGTGAACTACTATACGGGGCAAGCCTTTGATCTGCATCGGATTACGGCGGCGGCGCACGGCGTGGGGGCCAAGGCGGGCTTTGATCTGGCGCACGCGGCCGGGAACCTCGCGCTGTCGCTGCATGAGGACGGCGTGGACTTCGCGGTGTGGTGCACCTACAAGTACTTGAACTCGGGGCCGGGCGGGGTGGCGGGCTTGTTCGTGCATGAGCGCCACGGGTCGTCGCCGGGTTTGCCGCGTCAGGCGGGTTGGTGGGGCAATGATCCTGCGACGCGCTTTGAGATGCCGTCGGAGTTTGCGCCGCAGCGCGGTGCGGCGGGCTGGCAGGTCAGCAATGCGCCGATCTTGCCGATGGCGGCGCTGAGGGCCTCGCTGGAGCTCTTCGATGAGGCGGGGGTGTCGGCGTTGCGGGCGCGCTCGGAGCGGATGACGGGTTACCTGGTGGGGTTGCTCGACGGCCTGGGTGGCCGGGTGGAGATCATCACGCCGCGCGAGGCGTCGCGCCGCGGCTGTCAGGTGTCGATCCGGGCGGTGTCGGGCGGCGGTCGGGCGATCTTCGAGTCTCTGGTGAAGGGTGGGGTGGTGTGCGACTTCAGGTCGCCGGACGTGATCAGGGTGGCGCCGGTGCCGCTCTACAACACCTTCGAAGAGATATGGCGGTTTGTGCAACTGTTGAAGGAGTCAGCGTCGGATGACTGAACGTCGGCGGGTTGAGGGTGCGAGGTCGGGCAAGCCCTGCGTGGTCGTGGGCGCGGGGTTGGCGGGGTCGTTGATGTCGGTGTTCCTGGCGCGCCGGGGCTTCGAGGTGGAGGTCTTCGAGCGTCGGGCGGACATGCGGCAGGGGGTGGCGGCCGGGGGGCGTTCGATCAACCTGGCGCTGTCGACGCGGGGTCTTCAGGCGCTGTCGCGGGTGGGGATGGCGCGGGCGATCACGTCGCTGGCGATCCCGATGTCGGGCCGGATGATCCACGCGGTCGATGGGGGGCTGGACTTTCAGCCTTACGGCAAGCAGGGGCAGGCGATCCTGTCGGTGTCGCGGCAGGCGCTCAACGAGGTGCTGATGGATCTGGCCGAGGCCGAGGCGGGGGTGAACTTCCACTTCGAGCACAAGTGCGTGGACGTGAACCTGTCGACGGGCCAGGCGGTGGTGCGGGATCTGCGCGACGGCGAGGTGCGCGAGGTCGACGGCCAGGTGTTGCTGGGGGCGGACGGGGCTTTTTCGAAGGTGCGCCGCCGGATCCAGCGCACGCCGGGGTTCAACTACGAGCAGGCCTTCCTGGGGCACGCCTACAAGGAGTTGACGATCCCGGCGACGTCGAGCGGGGGCTTCGCGCTGTCCCCGAACGCGCTGCACATCTGGCCGCGGCGCGACTTCATGCTCATTGCGCTGCCGAACCTGGACAGGAGCTTCACCTGCACGCTCTTCTTGTCCAAGCGCGGTGAGATGTCCTTCGAGGCGCTGTCGAGCCCTGAGGACGTGCTGCAGTTCTTTTTGCACTGGTTCCCGGACGCGCAGGCGTTGATGCCGACCTTGCTGGAGGATTACTTCGGCAACCCGACCGGGGATCTGGTCACGATCCGATGCGATCCGTATCAGGTTGGAGGGAGGGTGGGGTTGATCGGGGACGCGGCCCACGCGGTGGTGCCCTTCTTTGGTCAGGGGATGAACGCCTCGTTCGAGGACTGCGCGATCATGGACGAGCTGATCGCGCGGCACGGCGCGGACTGGCCGAGGGTGCTGTCGGCTTTTTCGGCGGCGCGCAAGCCGGCGCTCGACGCGCTGGCCGATCTGTCGCTGGCCAATTACACCCAGATGCGATCGGAGGTGCGCTCGCCCTTGTACAAGGCGCGCAAGAAGCTCGACCTCTTCTTGTACGAGCGGCTGCCGGAGGGCACCTTCGTGCCGCTGTACAACATGGTGACCTTCTCGACGATGCCCTACGATGAGGCGGTGGCGCGGGCTGCGCGCCAGGATCGCTGGATCACGGCGGGGTTGGGCCTCGGCGCGGCGGCGCTCGGCGGCGCGGGCTATTATTTGTGGAGACGCCATCGTCGCTGAGGGCGTCGTGTCTTCTTGCCCTTGACCGGGGTCGCGGTGTAAGGTCCGGCCTGAGCATGGGGAGACATCGCCTCGGTCTGTGGACGGGGCATTCACCAAGAAGGATGAGAGACATGGCCGATCTTTCCCAATACACGCCCGCGAACATCTCCAGCGAAGACAAGACCTGGGGGCTGATCATGTATCTGTTCCCGATCATGGCGCCGGTCACGCTCTTCGCCATGAAGGACAAGCTCAACAGCAAGTACGTGCACTTCCACGCGATTCAGTGCATGGGCTGGTTCGTCACGGCGCTGATCTTGAGCTGCGTCACTTGCGGCATCTTCGGCGCGGTCGTGATGCTCGGCAACCTCTTCTTCGCCTGGAAGGCCTACCAGGGCGAGATGTTCGAGATCCCGGTCTTGACCGATCAGCTGGCCAACCGGGGCTACTTCGATCCCGTCAAGCAGCTCAACGCCTAAAGCGCTGATTGGTTTGACTCCCGTCGGTCATCGGTCCGACAGAGCCGATGCCGTCGTCGTCGATGCTCGACGGGCCAAAGGCCCGCCTGCGCTCTCCTCCTTGGCCTCGATCGTGCCGACGGCGTCTTCGCTGTCGGCCTCGACGACCTCGGTCCCTCAAACCAATCAGCGCTCTAGATAAGTGTTCCGAATGCGGCAACAGTCTCACCACCCAAGAGGGGTCAGCGCGTGACCATTGCCCGGAAAGGGCTCGGCGGCTTTGAGAAAGAGCCGCACCGATTCCATCAGGGCTTCGATGCTACCCCATCGGTG
>SYOX01000321.1 GCA_005804885.1 Pseudomonadota bacterium | reverse complement strand
GGGGACGCTTGAATTACGGGCACGGTGGTTCAGGGACGCTCGTATTACGGGCAAGGTGGCTCGGGGGTGGGCTCGTTGGGTGGGCACAGTGGTTCGGGGGTGGGTGGGCCGCAGGAGTCTGCGCCGGGATCACTGGCCGCCTGGGGCGGGTGGCGAGGTCGTCGGGGCGGGACCCGATCCATCTTGTCCGTCATCCGAGCGTCCCCGAACCACCTCCTCCCGTAATACGAGCGTCCCCCCTCCTTGTGAAACGAGGAGGGGGACAGGGGGTGGAGTGCCGATCCACCGACACCCGTAATACGAGCGTCCCCCCTCCTCATGGAATGAGGAGGGGGACAGGGGGTGGAGTGCCGATCCGCCTTGCCCGTAATACGAGCGTCCCTCCCCCTTGCGTAGCGAGGGGGAGGACAGGAGGGGGAGTGAAGCCAGGGGGAGTGAAGCTGGGCTGCACTGATCGACGAAGTTGGTGTAGACTGCCCGGCCACGCGCGTTGAGATCGAGGTGCGCCCGAGGCGTGGTGCGCGGGGTGCGGAGAGGCGCGGCGAGTCGAGGGACAGGAGAGGGAGATCATGCCGGAGCCAGTGGACATTCTCGTGCTCTTTGAGCACCCGGAGTGGCAGAAGCCGCTCTTTGAGGCGTTGAGCCGTCGGGGGGTCTCGTTTGCGGGCTATGACCTCAAGACGGCGGTCTTCGGGGAGCGCGATCCGGCGCCCGCGCGGCTGGTCTTCAACCAGGCCAGCCCGAGCGCCTACCTGCGGGGCAACACGCGGGCGGTGCCGATGGCGCTGGCGCTGATGGAGTGCCTCGAGGCCAGGGGGGTGCCGGTGCTCAACGGCTCGCGGGCCTTCCGCTTTGAGCTGAGCAAGGCGGTGCAGGCCCGCCAGATGGCGCTGGCCGGGATCGACTATCCGCGGACGCTGGCCTTCAACGACGTGGCGTCGCTGCGCAAGCGGGCGGGCGAGATCGGCTTCCCGGCCATCCTCAAGCCCAACCAGGGCGGCAGCGGGGCGAGGATGTTCAAGGTCGAGTCGGTGGACGAGGTCGAGACGATCCTGGCCGACGAGGCCATGTGGAGGCCGGATCACCTGATGCTCCTGCAGGAGTACCTGCCGCACGACAGCCTCAACGATGGCGTGATCCGGATGGAGTTCCTGGGCGGATCGCTGCTCTACGCCATGCGGGTGACCTCGGCGGCGTCGAGCTTCAACCTGTGCCCCTCGGAGGTGTGCAACCCGGTCGACGGGCAGGAGGGCGCCTGCGCGCTGCCCTCGGCGGCGCCTGCGCCCCACGCGGCCGCCGCGCCGACCTTCACGCCCTACCCGGAGGTGCCTGCGGAGGCGGTGGAGATCGGGCGTCGGATCTGCGCGATAGGGGGTCTGGACGTGGCGGGGATCGAGTACCTGGAGACGCCGGACGGCCGGCGGGTCTACTACGACATCAACGCCAACTCCAACCTGCGCAAGCCGGTCGGGGAGGCCTTCGGCATCGATCCCTTTGACGAGGTCGTCAGCTTCCTGCTCCGGCGCCTCGGAGAGCTTTGAGCGTCGAGCACTTCATCCCCCTGGGCCCCTTTGAGCTGCGCAAGCCTATCGGCAAGGGCGGCATGGCGGAGGTGTGGGAGGGGCGGCACGCGCGCCAGGACGTCCCGATCGCGCTCAAGGTGATCACCAGCGAGAAGGCCAGGAAGGGGCAGCTGCAGGCGGCCTTCGGCAATGAGGTGCGGGCGGTCGCGGGGCTGGATCACCCGGGGATCGTGATGGTCTTCGATCACGGGCTGGTGACCGAGGAGGCCGAGCAGCTCTCGCACGGTCGGCTCGTGGCCGGCAGCCCCTACCTGGCGATGGAGCTGGCCACGGGCGGCTCGCTCTTCCAGGTGCGCAAGACCTTCGCGTGGAGGGAGCTGAGGCAGGTGCTGCGGGCCGTGCTCGACGCGCTGTCGCACGCGCACGCCCGTGGGGTGATCCACCGCGATCTCAAGCCGGCCAACGTGCTGCGGGCCACCGCGGCGGACGTGCGGCCGGGGATCAAGCTGACGGACTTCGGGCTGGCGCACGCGCTGGATCCCCGGCACGGGACGCCGGAGGAGGGCGAGGTGTCGGGGACGGCGCAGTACATGGCGCCGGAGCAGTTCGAGGGGCGGTGGCGAGACTTCGGGCCGTGGACGGATCTCTACGCGCTCGGGTGCATGGCCTGGGAGCTGGCTTGCGGCCAGCGGCCCTTCGACGGGGAGGACTTCTGGGAGATCTTCTACGCCCACAGGGACGGCGCGCCGAAGATGAAGCCGGTGACGCCGGTCCCGCGGGACTTCGAGTCCTGGGTGCTGCGCCTGATGGCGCCTCGGACCCAGATGCGCTTCCAGCGGGCCGCCGACGCGGCCTGGGCGCTGCTCAACCTCGAAGAGCCCGATCCCATGACCGTGGCGCTGGCCGCGCCGCACACGACCCTGCACCCCGCCGGGCTCGGCGCGGCGGCGCTGGTCAAGGGCCTGACCCCGAGCATTTTTGATGGCGACACGCGGGGTTACGAGTCTGGTCGCGGCGCCGACGTTCTGCCCAGCGACATCCTCTTTGGCTTTGAGGACGAGGACGAGGACGAGCCGCTGAGCGTCGAGATGCCGGCGCCCATGGTGGACACCACGCCGAGCCTGCCGCGAGGCTGGAGCGCGCCGGAGGTCCAGAGCACCTCGATGCAGCTCGTCGGCGCGGGGCTTGGCTTGTACGGCCTGCGGGCGGTGCCGATGGTGGGTCGCAAGGAGGAGCGCGACCTGCTCTGGGGGGCGCTGCGCTCGGTGGCCTCGGCAGGCGAGGCGCGCTGCGTCATCCTGGAGGGTCCTGCGGGGTCGGGCAAGAGCCGGCTGATCGAGTGGCTCTGCGAGCGGGCCCACGAGCTGGGCGGGGCGACGGCCCTGAAGGCCGCCCACAACCCCGTCGACGGCCAGGCCGACGGCCTGGCGCGCATGGTCGCGCAGCACCTGCGCTGCCTGGGTCTGGCGCGCCACGAGACCCTCGCGCGCTGTCGGCGGCTGCTGGAGGCGCGCCAGATCGACGACGAGTACGAGTGGCTGGCGCTCACGGAGCTGATGCACCCCTCGACCGAGCCCCCGCGGCCCGGCGAGCGTGCGGTGCGCTTCTCCTCCCCCAACCAGCGCTACGTGCTGATGCGGCGGCTGATCGAGCGCGAGGCGAACAGGCGCCCCGTGATCCTCTGGATCGACGACGCCCAGTGGGGCTCGGACGCCATCGCCTTCGCCCACTACCTGCTCAAGGTCCAGCCGCACGCGCCCAGCCCCACGCTGATCGTCCTGAGCGCCGAGCAGGAGTCGCTCTCGCGCCGCGCGCTGGAGGCCACGCAGCTGCGCGATCTGGCCGCCCACGAGCGCGCGATCCGGATCCACGTCCCGGCGCTGGAGGAGGCCGACCACCGCCGCCTCGTCCAGCACCTGCTCGGCCTGGAGGGCCACCTGGCCGACGAGGTCGCCGACCGCACCGCCGGCAACCCCATGTTCGCCATCCAGCTCGTCGGGGACTGGGTCCAGCGCGGCGTCCTGGAGGTCGGCCACACGGGCTTCGTCCTGAGCCCCGGCGAGCAGGCCATCATCCCCGACGACATCCACCAGCTCTGGAGCCACCGCATCGAGCGCTTCCTGGCCGACCGCCCCGCCTCGTCCCGGCTGTCTCTGGAGCTGGCCGCCGCCCTGGGCCAGACCGTCGACCGCCCCGAGTGGCGCGCCGCCGCCGAGCGCGCCGGCGTCACCCTCGACGAGGACCTCCACGGCGCGCTCATCAAGGTCGGCCTCGCCCACCAGGGCCAGGAGCAGGACTGGTCCTTCGCCCACAACATGCTGCGCGAGAGCGTCGCGCGCGCCTGCTCCGAGGCGGGCCGCTGGGCGCCCCACAACCTCGCCTGCGCCGAGGCCCTGCGGGCGCTCAACCCCGGCGACCACCGCCTCATCGCCCACCGCCTCGGCAACCACCTGCTCGAAGGCGGCAACATCGAGCAGGCCCTCGGCCCGCTGCTCGACGGCGCCGCCGTCAAGATCGCCGGCAGCGACCACCGCCTCGCCCGACGCCTCATCGACCGCCGCCACCAGGCCCTCGATCAGCTCGGCGCCCCCGCCGAGGACCTGCGCCGCGCCCAGGGCGAGCTGCTCAAGGCGCAGTGCTCCCTCGAAGAAGGCCGCGTCGACGACAGCGCCGCCATCGCCGACGCCGTCGGCCAGCTCGCCCACCGCCACGGCTGGGCCCGCCTGATGCCCGAGGCCCTGCGCCTGCTCGGACACGTCCACCGCAAGAACAGCCAGCTGCGACCCGCACGCGCCTGCTTCACCCGCGCCCTGACCCTCTTCGAAGACAACAACGACCGCCTCGGCGTCGGCAGCTGCCTGAGGGGCCTCGGCGAGGTCGCCCGACAACAGGACAGGCTGCGCGAAGCCCAGAAGCTCCTGCTGCGCGCACAGGCCGTCTTCGAAAGCATCGACGACCGCCTCGGCGCCGCCAACTGCCTCCACGGCCTCGGCATCGTCGCCCGCAAGCGCCACCGCGACGACCTCGCCATCGAGCTGACCCGCACCGCTCAGCGCACCTTCGAGGCCATCGGCTACTCCCAGGGCGCCATCAACTGCCTCAACAGCGTCGCCGAGATCGCACGCCACGCCGGCGACATCGACGCCGCACGCGCCGGCTACCAGCGCGCCATCGCCCTGGCCGAGGCCACCGGCGCCTCCTCCAGCGTCCTCCCCCGCCTCAACCTCGCCCTCGTCCTCATCGAAGACCAACGCTTCGAACAAGCCGAACTCATGCTCATCGAGGCCCGCACCGAACTCCGGTCCACCGGCGGCCGCGGACTCCTCGTCGCCGTCGAGGCCGTCCTCCTCCCCTGCCTCGCCCACCGCAAGGACTGGGGCGCCTTCGACCACCACCTCGCCGAAGCCCTCGACCTCCTGGCCTCCACCGGCATGAACGACCCCGACATCGCAAGGCCCACACAGCTCGCCGGCACCATCGCCCGCGACGCCGGACAACACATCCGAGCCCGACAGGCCCTCAACATCGCCCTCCAGCAATGGACCTCCCTCAACGACACCCCCAAGGCCGACCTCACCCGCGCCCTCCTCGCCGCCCTCCCCCAACCCTGATCCCCACGCTCCCATGACATTCTGACACTCAGGGACACTTTGTGATCGTCCGCGCGCCCCAGAACACGCCCGACACGCATCGTTGTGGAGGATGGAGCCCGACCTCCCCCGTCGAGCGACCCGAACAACCCCCCTGGAGCGCCCACCATGTCCACGACCCCACCCGCGCTGATGCCCGCGCTCTTGACCCCCGAGGCGATCATGATCCCTGAGACAAGCCAGGAGCCGACCGCGCCCGAGGCCTCGCCCGACCCCGTGTCGTCCCCCGAGGCGGCCGAGGCCAGCGCCGCGCCAGATCGCCGCAAGCGGCTCCTGCGGATGGGCCTGCTGGTGCTGCTGCTCGGCGGGCTCTTTGCGCTGGCTTCAGCCACCGGGGTGCTCAACGACATCGATCCGGAGCGCATCCGACAGATCGTCGCGGCGGCGGGCTGGTGGGGCTTCGCGCTCTACCTGGCGCTCTTCACCCTGGGGATCCTGGTCCAGATCCCGGGGATGATGTTCGTCGCCGCCGCCATCGTGGCCTACGGGCAGGTCAGCGGGGGCGTCCTGGGTCTGGTCGGCGCGATGGTCGCCACGTCGATCAACTTCTGGATCGTGCGCGGCGTCGGCGGCCGCTCCCTCGACGCCCTGCCCATCAAGCCCATGCGAAAGATCCTCGATCGCCTCCAGACCTCTCCTGTCCAGACCGTCGTCCTGCTGCGCACCCTCTTCATGCTGGCCCCGCTCCTGAACTACGCCCTGGCGCTGTCCAACGTGCGCTTCCGGGACTTCTTCGTCGGCTCCTTCCTGGGCCTGCTCGGCCCCATCGCGCTGGCTACGATCTTCTTCGACTTCTTCTTCAACCTCTTCTTCGGCTGAAGGGCCGCCCCAGGCTCGCGCCCGCGGCTACAGATTCGGGGACGCCCCTGCGGGGCTGGCGGCGGAGCGTCAGCCTGCGTGGCGCAGTGTCCCTGGACACCAGGACCCTCAACGCATCGTGTCCCGTGGGGTCTGGGACAGGGCCCTGCGAAGGCATTGACCTGTCGAGAGCCCCGCAGGGGCGTCCCTTGCCTGTAGCGCCGGGCGCAAGCCCGGGGCGGCTATCGTGCCAATGGCCTCTCGAAGTCTCGCCCATGATCACGGCCTGCCCCACACCCTGGAGCCACCGCGCCGCCCGGCGTCGCTGGAGGTGGACAGTATCGCCCCCATCATCCGCACCATGGTCTGGACGTCCCGGGCCATCACGGGCAGCTTGTCCGCGAGGCCAGGGCTGCGCCCGGAGTGGCTGTAGAAGCCCGTCTTGTAGGTGGTCACGGGCGTCCCGGCGGGGATCGCAGCAGCCAGGCGGTCGAGCTGGTTGACGGGGATCACGTCGTCGTCGACGCCGTGGGCGAGGTGCACGGGGCAGCGCGCCCTGTGGATGTTGACCAGGGGGTTGAGGAAGGACAGCCGCTCGCCCCGGCGCACGAGCGCAGCCCGCGCCAGCGCATGATCGTCCTGCAGATCCCCGCAACCCTTCAAGAATATCTCGCGATCGGCCGCGGGCAGGCGGGGGGCGATGGCGTGGGCGACTTCGAGGTGGTGGCCGCCGCGCTTGTAGCGATCGCGGCCCCAGGTGGCCTGGACGTAGCGCATCCAGGCCTCCATGATGGGCCGGGTGTCCTCGGGGGCCCCGGGCAGATCCTCGATGAGGTTCATGTAGATGATGGGCTGGTTCAGCGGATCGCGCGCCATGACCTGGACGCCGCCGAGCTCGCCGGTCAGGCAGAAGACGCAGGTCTCGTTCCAGTCCGCGTAGCCCCCGAAGACCAGCGCGCCGCCGACCTCGTCGGGCAGATCCGAGATCAGCCGCAGCGCCGGCAGCGACCCGAAGGAGATGCTGAAGACCCCCGGTCGGAGCCCCGCAGGCACCTCGGGCCTGTCTCGAAAGACCCTGAAGGCCCGCTGGAGGTCGCTGATGGCGCTCTGAGTGATGAGCAGGCGCAGGTAGTCGGGCATGAAGGGCGACAGCACCGCGATCCCGGACGCCGCCAGCACCGTCGCCAGCCTGACCATGCGCGCGTCGGCGGCCCCGAGGTAGTGCACCCCCGGCGACATCAGCAGGGCCCCCTCGATGGGGCGCCGCTCGGGCGTGTAGAGCCAGCCGTCAAAGGGCTGCTCGCCGGGTTGTTCGGCGTCGATCCGCAGCGTCTGGCGCCGCACGCCGCCGGGGCGGCGGGCCTGGGAAGCCCAGGGGCCGAGCCAACGCACCAGGAACATGAGCCTGTCCAACATCAACCGCACCTCCTGCGTCCGGCCAGAACCTACCACGACCGCAGCCCGACCACACCGCCGAATGGACAAAGCGAGGCTGTCCGAGGCAGACTCTCGCCCGGACAGGAGCAAGGAGCACCATGGCGCGCTATCTGATTACGGGCGGGACAGGCTTCCTGGGGGTGACGCTGGCGCGAAGGCTGCTCGACGCGGGCCACGAGGTCCGCGTCATCGCCAGAGGCCGCAATGCGGCCCTTATCCAGCGCGGCGCGCTCTGGACACAAGGCTCGATCCTCGATCCCGCCCTGCTCAACGCCGCCAGCCTCGACGTCGACGGCATCTTCCACCTCGCCGGGCGAGTCGATCACACCCGCCGACACGGCTTCGAAGACTTCCGCGAGCTCCACGTCCACGGCACGCGCGCCATCCTTGAGCGCGCCAGCGAGCTCGGCGCCCGCGTCGTCTACGCCTCGACCTGCGGGACGGTGGCCGTGAGCCGCGAGCCGGAGATCTTCGGCGAGCGGGCCACCTACAAGGACGACCTGACCGCCGGCTGGCCCTACTACCTCACCAAGATCGAGGCCGAGCGCATGGCCCTGGAGCTGGCGGCCCGCGACGGGATCGAGCTCGTCGTCATGCGCCCGGCGCTGCTGCTCGGCCCCGACGACTGGCACCTGAGCTCCAGCCGCACCGTGCTGGACTTCCTCGACCGCAAGATCCCCTTCGTGCCCCCCGGCGGCGTCAACGTGGTGGACGTGCGGGACTGCGCCGAGGTCTTCGAGACCGCCATGACGCGCGGCGCCCCCCTGTCCACCTACCTCATCGGCGCCACGAACCTGACCCTGGCCGAGCTCTTCGCCAGGCTCGCCACGCTCTCGGGCGTCGCGCCCCCGCGCCTCAAGCTCCCCACGCCCCTCGCCCGCCTCGGCGCCGGCCTCGGGGCTCGCCTGATGGACCTCGCCGGCCGCCAGGACCCCGGCCTCGACCCCGTCGTGGTCGAACTCGCCGCCCACTTCTGGTACGTCGACGACGCCGCCGCTCGCGCCGACCTCGGCTGGCGACCCCGCGCACTCGACGACACGCTGCGCGACTCCATCGCCTGGGTCCGCGCGAACCGCGAAGTGCTCCGCGCTCGATGACCCCCGCACACCCCGGCCCGCCTCGACGGGCCACCCTCGAAGCCCACACGCGCAGGAGAGCCCCATGATCGCGCACGACCCGACGACCTGCTCGGCCTTGTCTCTGAGCCACGACGAGCCCATCCAGGGCACCGCGCTGGCCAGCACGCGCTGCTGGCTCCTGCTGGAGTACCGGCAGCCCTGGTCCGAGAGCGCCTACCCCGACTGCGACCTCCCGCCCGAGGTCCACGCCCTGCTCGGGCGCCTTGAGTCCGGGATCGAAGGGCTCAGGCTCCAGCTCATCCGCCACCCGCGCCGCGAGACATCGGGGGATCTCCAGTGCTTCGTGGTGCGGAGCGCAGGCGAGGACCCGACGATCTACCGCTTCACCTTCGAGGGGTATGAGGCGCTGCTCGGGCTGGATCTGGAGGGGCTGCTGCGAGGGGACGCGGACGCGCCGCAGGCCAGGGTGTCGGGGCCGCTGCACCTGGTCTGCACCCACAGCCGGCGCGATCAGTGCTGCGCGCTCTTTGGGACGGCGCTCTACAAGTCGATGGCGGGCCACGAGCAGGCGTCGGAGGGCGGGGTCGAGCTCTGGCAGTCCTCGCACCTGGGGGGGCACCGCTTCGCGGCGACGACCGTCGTGTTGCCGGAGGGCCTCCAATACGGGCGGCTGCGCCAGGAGGACGGGCCGGGGTTGATGGCGGCGCACGCGCGCGGCGAGATCTACAGGCTGGATCGCTATCGGGGGCTGACCGCGCTGGACGCGGCCTCGCAGGCCGCCGAGGCGGATCTCAGAGGGTCGCTGGGGTTGATGGAGATCGGCGCGGTGCGCTTTGTCGGGGCGCGAGCGGTGGGGGTCGAGCGCCAGGAGTGCCGGTTCGAGGTGGAGGGTGAGGAAGGAGAGGTGGTCGTGGTGATGGAGCGCCAGGAGATGGGGGCGTCGTGGCGCTTCAGCTGCGCCAAGGACAAGACGTCGCCGGGGGTGAGGTTCGTCAGGATCGGCTGAGGTCGGCGTCGGGCGTCGGGCGCAGGGGCGCTCTGTGTGAAGAGAGGTGAGCCTCGTCGGGACAGGCTCAGATAGACGTGAGGGAGGTAAGGATCGGGAGGAGGAGGCGGATTGGGGAGCGTCGGGATGAGATGAGGGAGGACAGCGAGCGAGAGGAGGTTTACTCCTGGGTGCTCAGGTCGGTGAGGGTGGCGACGTAGGTGGCGGTGTTGGAGTTGAAGCCGTAGACCATGATGACGGCGGGGCCGGAGAATTCGAAGGACTCGTTGTCGCTGACGGAGTCGGAGCCGATGGCGCGGCCGTTCTCCTGCATGGGCTCGTTGGTGACCATGTCCCAGACGTAGACGTCGAGGTCGCCGATGGCGTGGGTGAACTCCAGGTCAAAGCGCCACGCGCCTTCGAGGTCGATCTTGAAGTAGTCGGGGGAGGGGGCGCAGACGCCGCCGTTGAAGGAGCCGGGCTGGATGGAGGGGGCCTCCTTGGGGTCGTTGTTGGGCTCGTTGGCCTCCTCGTCCTCGGCGCCGCAGTTGGCCGGGACATCCGAGACGGCGCCATCCCACTCGCCGTCGGGGTTGGCGGCGATCTGGAGCCAGGGCAGGATGTACTGGCTGTGGCCCTGATCGGCGATGACCATCATGTCGGAGCGGCGAACGACCCAGCCGGAGGGGAAGCCCGTGACGACGGGCGAGGAGTAGAGGGTGCGGGCGGTGGGCTCGGTGACGCCGTCGCCGATGCGGATGCTGGGGGCGTCGTTGATGAGGGTCTTGAGGAACTCGTTGGCGTCGTAGTTGTTGCTCGGGACGTAGTTGCGATCTTCGGCCTCGACGAAGACGAAGAGCATGCCGCTGTCGCGGGCCTGGGCCGCGAGGCCGGCCGCGTGGCGGATGTAGTCGGGGCAGGCCGGGCACCAGCCCGTGCCGAGGATGAAGGCCACGGAGGTGTAGTTGCCCCAGAGCTCGTCGTTGCAGAAGAAGTCGCGCATCCCGAAGTCGATCGTGGTGCCGTCGGCCTGGAAGGCGCCGGTCCAGGACAGCGCCGGCATGACCTGCTCGTACTGGACGTTGGAGGGGCCGGCGGGGTAGTTGCAGACCTCGGGCTCGTCAGGGATCTCGTCCGTGCCGTCGTCGCCCACGCCGCAATCCTCGGGGCAGGTCTCGGAGGACTCCCCGGCGCCGCAGCGGCCATTTCCGCAGACCACCGCGCCGACGCCGCAGTCGCTCTCGCAGGCCCCAAGCTCCGAGACGTGGCACATCCCGTCGCCGCATGCCTGGGCGCCGTCGCGATCCTCAAGGCCCGGCGCGTTACCCTCAAGCTCCGTCGTGCAACCCACCCACGACGCCACCGCGCCGATGAAAAGCACCCACCCAAGCTTCTTCATGGTTTCTCTATCCTGACCTCGGGCCACGCCCGTCGTTGAGTAAATTGACGCCCCTCCCCTCACTCTAGCAGACTCCCTCGAACATTCGAAGAGCATCGATCAAATTTGCTCCATGAAAACCAAATCTTAAGGCCTCTTCGCCCTCCCCTCCTCCCCTCGAACGCGCCACGGGACACGCCAACCCCGACGACAAGGCCATCTCCTCCCACACGAGAGCCGCCGAGGCGACCTGAGCCTTGAAGCGCGCCCACAATGGCCTCATGATCACCGAGGAGCCTGCGCCTCAACCGACTTGACGAGGACACGCCATGCAACCCCTCACCGCCCTTGCTCTGGTTCTCCTGCTCGACGTCATCTCGTGCGGAGGCTGCGGCAGCCCCCAGCGGCCCCCCGAGCCCATCCCCGAGGAGCAACTCCAGCCCAGCCCGCGGGCCCCCGCCGACGACGCACCCGACGAAGACCCGCCCAACGAGGCCCCCAAGCCGGCCAGCGCCGACCAGTAACCCGCGACGCGCCGCCCGCAAGGCCGCGCCTCATCGGCTTGAAAAATCAGGACGCCCTCCCATCAACCAGGCGCCCTCATGAGCGCCCCGACCCCATCAAAACCACGCCAGGACCCAAGGAGTCGCCCATGAAGATCCTCACCTCCCTCGCCCTCGCCCTCCTGCTCCTCGACGTCGCCCCCTGCGGCGGCTGCGGCAACCAGCGCCCGGTCGATCGCACCCCCGAGCAGCGCGAGCAAGCCGAGCAAGCTGCCCCCCCCGCCGAGGCGCCCAGCCCCGCTGACGACCCCGCGCCCGCCCAGCCCGCCGAGTAGACCGCGCCGGGAGGGCACAACACCCTCACGGCCAGCCGATCAAGGCCGCCGCGTGGTCCGCGTCGGGAAGGCGCGACGCCCTCACGGCCAGCCGATCAAGAGGGACAGCGACAACCCCACCGAGAAGCTCGCGCCGTTGACGGCCAGCGACCACCAGAAGGCCCTCGGCACGCCCCAGGCCGACAGATAGAGCGCCTCGACCCCCACCGCGAAGGCCTCCGACACCGCGACCCTCACCACGTCCGAGCCCTCGAACCCGGCGAAGAGCGCCGGGAAGGCGAACCACACGAAGGGGTGGGTCAGCGCGCTTGCCCCCAGCGCGATCCCCGCCGCCCGCGCCAGACCGCGCTCCCGCAGCGCCACCGCGTAGAGCGGCGCCTCGATGGCCTGCGTCAACCCGAAGGCCAGCACCCACCCACCCCACTCCGTCATCCTCCCTCCTCCCCCTCCGAACCCACGACCCTGCAGCCCTCACCTGCGCTCGGCGGTCGACCCGGCGGGCGACCGTGGCCCGCGCCTGGATCGGCACCCTCATCCGCGCTCAGCGGGCGACCCTCGGCGAAGAGCAACGCCGCCGCCGCAAGCTCCAGGTGGCCGTGGAAGATCGCCATCCTCAGGTAGCCCGTCCTGGCCTCCGCCAGATCCACCACCGCCCAGATCGCCAGCGCCACGCACCCCAACCCCACCAGCGCCAGCGGCCAGGGCCCGAAGTCCGACTCCAGCGCCCGGTAGCTCGCCAGAAAGCTCCTCGGCGTCCGCTGGGGGCGGTCTTCCTCAGGCACCAGCCTCACCCACACCCCGTAATGGACCGCCTGCGCGAAGGCAAACAGGATCACCAGCCGAGCCGCCCACCCCGACGGCAACCCCGGCGCGAGGCTCTCCGCGAACCACACGCCGTCCATGCCACCGAGCGCCCACCCCGCCGAGAGCGTCGACCCCACCAGCCCGTCCCCGATCCCCAACCCAAGCGCCACCACCCCGGCGACGTAGATCGCCAGCGGCCACCCGTGCGCCCGCCCCGCTCGCCGACGCCACGCCCACCACAGCCCGACCGCAATGAAGTTATGGATGTGGGCGAAGATGAGATCCGCCGCAGGACCCAGCGACAGCGCCCCGGCGACGCCCACGACCACGACCGCGAGCCCCGCCGCGCGCCGACGGCCATCGCACCGGGCGGCGATCAGCGCGCCGCCCGCGCCCACGAGCCCGGCGACCACCCCCCCGCCAACCGCCACGACCAGCAGCGGCACCCCGACGAGCCCCACAAGCCAGGGCCGCCGATGATGCCCCGGCCTGACGACGAGGTAGCGCACGTCAGCGAGCACATGCGGGATCCCCCAGACGATCGGGCCGAGCGCGAGCATCCACAAGGGCAATGCCAGCGCCCCCACGAAGGCCGCCGCGACCAGCAGCACCCCCGTCAACGCCACCCGCAGCTCTCTGTCGACCACGAGCGGCCGCAGCAACACCTTGAATTGCCTCAGGATCCTCGCCCGAACGCGGTCCAGCGGCCAGAGCGTCGCGCGCACGACACCCTGGCTCATCGGGGCTTTCTCTGACGACCGACCTCCTGGGCGCGCGCGGCCATCTGCTCGACCTCGCGCTCGGTGGTCGACGCGTCATCAAGGCTCTCAGCCCGCCAGGACTCGCCTCCGAAAGGCTCGGCCCCAAGGGTCTCATCGTCCAGAGGTTCGACCCCGAGGGTCTTGGTCCCACGGGTCGAAGATCCAAGAGTCGCAGATCCACGGGACGAAGATCCAAGGGTCGAAGATCCACGGGTCGAGGCCCCAAGGGGCTCATCGTCCAGGGGCATGACGCCGAGGGCTTCGGAGAGGCGGCGGTCGAAGTCGTCCAGCGCCAGCTGGTTCAGATCCTCGGGGGCCTCTTCTTCGGCGAGCCGCCGCATCGAGGCGAGCGCCGCGCGGTCGGCCGGATCGGCGCTCCCGTCCTCGTCGAAGGGGGGGGCGACGGAGAGGGAGCGGAGGGAGGGCATGTCGCGCCGCATGGCCATGACGCCGATGGTGAAGATCAGGGGGATGGACAGGGCGTAGGCGATGAATGCGACGACAGGGGAGCCGACGACGAGCAGCAGGAGCAGCGCGATGGGCAGCGTGAGCAGGAAGCTGGCGCCGACCAGGAGGGCGCCGGCGATGGTGGCGCGGCGGGCCAGGAGATCGTCGCGGGGTTGAGGGGCGCCGGTGCGGATCTCGGTCGTGAGGGCGTCGAGTTCTTGTTTCCAGAAGAGCATGTCGAGGCGCGTGGCGATCTGGCCGGCCATGTTGACCTTGGTGATGGTGCGCACGCGCGTCCCGCCGCCGACGTTGGGCGAGGCGAGGACCCAGACGGAGGTCTGGAGGGCGGAGGGGTCGGAGCTGAAGAGGTTGGCGATCAGCGTGCCGCGGCGATAGAGGCCGACCTCGACGGGATCGGGGGTGAAGCCGGCGCGGCGCAGGCGGGCGTCGGCGCGCTCCATCACGGCCTGCTCGGAGGCGGATACGACGAAATCGCGTTCAACCTTCATCCCCTACCCCTGGACTGCGCGGCCCTTCCAGGCCGTCGGCGCCCCGCGCAGCCCGCGCCACATGCTCACCAGGATGATCCCGAGGAGCACCAGCGTCCCGAGCGGGTGCGTGATGCCATACCAACGCGACAGCCCCACGACGCCATCCTGAATCCAGCGAAAGGCGTACAAGAACGCCACGTTGAGCCCCGCGGCGGCCACCATCGGCCAGTGCCCGAGCGCCAGCCCCAGGCCCAGGATGACGAAGGGCAGCAGCGTCATCGTGCCGACGAAGCCCGCCGCGGCCAGCGCCAGCCCCGGCTGACGATCCATGCCGTGATAGAAGTTCTTGATCATCCCCTGCCAGATCTCGGACAGGGACGTGTACAGCCGCACCGAGAAGATCCCCGGCCCCAGGAACATCCCGCAGGCCAGCCCCGCGGCCTTGGCCGCCTGGGCGAAGCGGACGTCCTCCAGGACCTCGCCCTTGACCGCCTCGTGACCTCCGAACTTCTCGTAGGCCGCCTTGCGGATCATGATGAACTGGCCGTTGGCGAAGGCCACCTCGCCCTGCGGATCGTTGACCTGATCGAGGGGGTGGGCGCCTCTGACGAAGCCCCCCACGACGGGCTGGCAGACCTTCTCCCAGAAGCTCTCGACCTGCCACGTCCCCCAGACGCTCAACAGGTCCAGCCCTCGATCCTCCAGGGCCCTGACGGCGCACCCGACGCCCTCAGGGGCGAGCTTCACGTCAGCGTCGACGAAGAGCAGGATCTCGCCGCGGGTCTTCTGCTTCCCATACCAGCACGCCGAGGGCTTGCCGAGCCACCCTTGCGGCAGCATTCGCCCCGAGATGAGCTTGAAGCGCTTGTCCCCGTCGGCCGCCGCCCTGGCCTCCGCCGCGGTCTCGTCCGAGGAGTCGTCGTCGACCACGACGACCTCCAACGCCCTGTAATCCTGATCCAGCGCGCTGCGGACCGCCTTGCCGATGCGGCCCTCCTCGTTGCGCGCCGGGATGACGATCGACACCATCACGGGGCCATTGGGCAGCGCCGGCTGCTCGTCCTTCGGATCGAGCACGAAGCGCCTGTCCCTGGCCGACTGCACCAGCGCCAGCACCAGCCCCAGCCACAAGAGCGCAGACAGCGACATCGCCCCGGTCAACACCCACCACAGCGCCGCCATCAGCCCCTCCCCTTGCGCTCGGACATCACCTCGGCGTAGGGCCGCAGCACGCCCTCATCCGAGATCAAGGGCTCGCCCAGAGGCAGCGAGGTCGGGATCTTGGCCAGGATGTCGTGCGGCGAGCCCAGGATCCAGTAGCCGTTGGGCACCTCCCGCCCTGGATAGGCCGTCGCCCGCATCAGGATCTGGCAGTCGTGGCCGACCGCGCAGCCGATCATGTTCGTCCCCGACGACACCAGCGCGCCCCGGTGCGACACCATCACCTCCCCCTGCGGCTTGAAGTCTCCCAGCACCACCTCCCCCCCCACGAAGGTCCCGCGCCCCACCACGCACAGCTGCAGGCCATAATGGCCGCTGTTGCTGCCCGGGTACATCACGCACCCCTGCAACATCCCCATGCGCGCCACCGAGGCCCCCTGCCCCAGCACCGAATACTGGATGTTGCACTGGTCGCTGATCGAGACGCCGTCGCCCAGGTGCGAGAAGCGCACCACCGCGTTGGCCCCCACCCGCACCCCATCCCCCAGCGTCGAGGCCTCCACCACGGCGCTCGGGTGGATGTCGCAGCCCCGCCCGCGACTCCCCAGCTTGCCCATGACGCGCCACTTGTTGAGGCTCATCGCCCGCACCGCCGCCCACAAGACCCGCAGCGGGTGGACCTTGACCAGCGAGGCCCCCCAGGACAGCAGCGCGATCTGGTTGGCCCGGACGATGTGCATCCAGTGGTTGATGCGCATCGCCGACAGGTGCGTCAGCGGCAGCGCCAGCTCCTCCGAGGCCAGGATCGCCTTGTGCATCGGGATCTTCAGCGGCGACACGCCCTGCTCGATCACCACCGGCTCCAGCCCCTCGGCCCGGACCAGATCCTCCGCCGACGACCACGACGACCCCGCCGGCAGCCACACCAGCGGGTAGCGCAGGTGCCCCCCCACGCCCTCGCCAGATCCACGCCCAAGATCCTGTAATGCTTCGGTAAATTCGGTGTAGAGGCCCTCGGGGAGCGCCAGGATGGCGGGCCTCGCGGCCTTGCGCGCGGCCTTGACGAAGGCGCGGGCGAGCCAGGGGGTCACCCAGAGATCGTCCGTGGCCAGCAGCCGCTCTCGCGGGCCGCCGCGCGCCTCTGCGAGCCCCACGCGGGCCACCTCGACGGCGCCGGCCTCGCGCAGCACGGCCTCAAGGAGCTGCTCGACGGGCATGTCGAGCACCCTGGACGACCCCACGGGATCCATGAAGGGGCTGATGACTTGTCCGGTCTGGAGGATCAGAGCTTCCACAGGCTGGGGCCACGCGGTGGTTGACGACCCCCAACTATCGCCCGCCGCCACGCACCTTTCAAGGACGGCCGCCTCCCCAAAGGCCGATTGATCGGATGCCTCAGCGCACCTTTCAAGGACGACCGGCCCCCTTCAGGCCGAATCCCGCTCAGATCAAGGGCTGTCGACCGCGCGCGTGCCGCCCCGACTCAGCGCGTCCAGCCGGGCGCGTGGGCGCGCAGGGCGCCCAGGAGGGCCTCGGCGTCGGCCCCGAGGACGACGGGCAGCGAGGCCGCCTGCTGGGGGAGCCCGTCGAGGCTGGCGGCGGTGGAGATCCAGAGGGAGAAGGCGACGATGGCGAGGTGATCCGGGCGCGGCTGCTGGAGCTTGACGTGGATGAGGCGGCGGCCCTGGGGGTCGGGCGAGGCGGGGCTGCGGTGGAGCGAGCAGGTGAAGGGGTCGGCCCACACCACGGAGTGCACCGAGCCGTCGGGCCAGACCTGCTCGACGGCGCGCTGGCCGAGGTAGATGGCCGCGTGCGTGGTCTTGACGCGGCGCCCATCGCCGGCCCGTTGCGATGGCCCGTCCAGGAGCGCGGTGCGGTAGCCCTCCCCGATGGGGATCGCCATCGGGTCCAGGGCGAAGAGCTGGGTGTAGCCGCACCCTCGGCACACATAGCGGCGCAGCGGCCCGTGGGGGTGGCCCGGGTTGCGGCCCCCGAGCAGCCAACGCGGCTCGTAGGTCACCGCCGCGACGCGCTCCATGTCCCCGTCGCCGAACTCGGCGGGGGTCGTCTCCAGGATCTCCTGGTGGGCGCACACCGGGCAGACGCCCTCGCGCATGTCTCTCATGTCGCCCTCCCGAGGACGGGCGCGCCCAGCGCCCTGGACATTTCGTCAATCAGATCAAACACATCGGACGCATCAACGCCCTCGACGCGGGGCAGGAGCGCCACGAGCGTCGGGAGCGCGTCGAAGGCCGGGCGGTCGGTCAGGCAGAGCGTCAGGGCGATCTCCGCTGGCACGGGCGTCGCCTGGCGGAGCGTCAGGTGGACGTCGGCGACGGGGCCGGAGAGCGCGGATCGAGGGGCGCGGGCGGCGCTGACCGAAAAGGGGCTGGCCCAGCGGATCGCGGCGTCGGGCGTCGAGAGCGAGGTCAGCCGCAGCCCCTCGTCGTCCCAGGAGAGCACGGGGGCGTCGATCATCAGGGGGCGCCGGCCTGGGTTGACCGGATCGCCGCTGCCGCGGATCAGCGCGACGTGGATCCCCTCATCGATGGGCACCTCGTCGGGGTTGAGGGCGACCTCCTGGGTCAGGCCGCAGGCGCGGCAGACCCACAGCTCCAGCGGCCCGTGGGGCTTCGAGGACGAGCGGCTCCGACCGAGCCACGCTTGCCCGTAGGTCAAGGCCGCCTCGTGCTCCATGTCCGCGTCACCGAAGCCTGCGGGCTTGACCCGCAGCAGCGAGCCGCCCAGACAGAGCGGGCAGGCGCCCCTCCTCAAGTCCATGGTGCGCTCGCGCTAGACGTCATGGGCCATGACGTAGAACCAGTTCATGAAGGGGATGGAGATCAGGACGCCGCGCACGGCCCAGGTCGTCCAGGTCGTCATCTCGACCTCAAGGCGCCTGCCGGTCAGGAAGAGGCCCGCGCTCAGAAGGCCCCAGAGGGCCAGGGCGACGTAGAGCGGGGCGATCATGGGGCTGAAGGTCAGCGCCTCGATCAGATCGCCGTGCATGAAGTTGAGCGTCGCCCGGGTGGCGCCGCAGCCCATGCAGGGGATGCCCAGCATCGACTTGAAGGTGCACCGGGCCAGGATCATCGAGTCCGACTCGACCAGCCAGCCGCCCAGCGGCAGCAGCAGCAGCGGCGCGGCCAGGATCGCGCCAATGGGCCACGTCCCAATCGGCCTCGGCCCCATCCTCAAGCGCATCGACATCTGCCCTCCTTGCGCCCTACCGGCGCTCGCAGGTGAAGTGACGCTCGGGGTGGCTCCTGAATTCCGCGTCGTTGACCGCCGGGCAGGCCGCGATGACCGCACCGCGGTACGACGTCACCTGCTCCCAGTTCAAGGACATCGGCTTGAAGACGAGCGGCACCGGCCCCGATCCACCCACGATCTCCGCGATCAGCGACTCGAAGGCGCCCTCGGCCTCGCCCAGCGTCCAGAGCTCGTCGAGGTTCTTGACGTAGGAGGCCACCAGGGGCGCGAAGCGCGCGCCGCGCAGCACGGTCATGTTCTCGATCGTGTTGTACTCGGCGTTGGGCGACAGGTTGTAGCTGCCCGTGATCAGCGTCTCGCGATCGATGATGAGGACCTTGTGGTGGAGCTGCACCGCGGTGGCGTGGTGCCACCGGTACGAGTACCACTTGTAGCGCACGTCGATCCCCGCGTCGGCCAGATCCAGCCCGAAGTGGAAGCCCGACTCCAGGCAGTCCTCCTGAGCGTCGGCGTCCTCACCGACCGACTCCAGGCAGTCCTCCAGCGCCCCCTGCTCCTTGCTCTGCGTGAAGCGCGAGATGTACTCCTGGGCGTCGAGCGCGACGCGGATCTCCACGTCGGGGCGCTCCTGGCGCTTCTTGATCAGCGCCTCGGCCACGGGCCGCGAGCGCAGGTGACCGGAGCCGATGAGGATCGACGACTCGGCCCCCTGGATGAACTCGACGAGCCGATCCGACACGGCGCTGCGGCCCCGGACGCGGCTGAAGCCAGGCCCCGCGTCGCTCTCGAAGACGTCGAAGTTCCCCGAGGTGAAGAGCGCCTCGACATCGGGCGAGCCGGGGATGTCGGCCTCGGTGATCGGCAAGGGGTCGACCTTGACGACGGAGGCCGGCCCGACGAACTCGCGCGCGCTGGCCCACAGGTGGTTGAACTCCCGCTGGTAGGACAGCGCCAGCTCCGCCTCCCCGTTGATGAAGAGGGTGTTCTCGTCGTAGCGCGTCGCGGCCGAGTTCGACCAGTTGGCGCTGCCCGTGATCAGCGTCGCCGATCCGGCCTGCCCCAGATCAAAGAGCGGCCCGTCGATGATCGCGAACTTGTGGTGCATGATCTTGTTGACGTAGCGCACGTCGACCCCGGCGGCCTCCAGCCGCCCCGACGCGCTCCCCTCCGGCTTGCTCTTGTCCTTGCTCGCCGTCTCGAAGACCATCCGGATCTGGACGCCGCGATCGGCCGCGCGCGCCAGCGCCGCCGTGATCCCCGCGTCCCTGAAGCTGTACATCGCCACGTCCACCGACACCACCGCGCCGTCGATGGCCTCGGCCACCTTGACCAGGTGGCTCGACTCAAAGGGCTGCGGCGAGAAGATCACCTCGACCAGCGGCGGCGACACCGCGCAGGCCGCCTCGACGTGCGCGGCGAGCTGCTCCATCGCCACCGGCCCGACGAACTTGACCCCGTCGAGCGCCACCAGATCCGCGAAGGTGAGGTCGTCCTCCGTCCCCACCACGCCGTCCGGCCCCAGCCTGGCCGCCACGATCTCCTGGGCCGCCTTCGTGTGGAGCCCTGCCTTCTTGAGCACGATCAGATCCGTCCCAGGCGCGTTGACGAAGGCCAGCACCCGCTCCACCACGCAGGGGCCGAAGCCGCCGTCCTCCTTCCCCCCCGTCGCGAAGGTGTCAAACTCTCCGTCCGACAGCTCCGGCGCCCTCTCCTGTGCGAGATCGCCTCCGCACGACGCCGCACACGACCCGATCAAGGCCGCCATCCCCAGGACTCGCCCGCTCACCTTCATCGCTCACCCCCTTGAAACGCACCCTGTCCATGCCGCGCGCCCACGCTGCACGGCCCGCGCCAACCCGTCGGCGCCCTCCAGGACGACCTCAACCCCACTCAGAGTGTGACACCCTGTCACAGATGTTGTCGCCCACAGACCACTGAACGTCCATCTTGACACCTATCACAGCTCGGCGGGCATCTGGTAGGATCGCGGGCGTCGGCGGGCGATGGAAAAGCGAGGCCGTGTGGGGCGCAAAGGGGGAGGTCGAGGTGGAGACGAGGCCATATCGGAGGAACGTGGGGGCCATCCTGCAGCGCGAGGACGGGCTGGTGTTGATGGCCGAGCGGGTGGATCAGCCTGGGGCGTGGCAGCTGCCGCAGGGCGGCGTGGACGGCGACGAGCCGCTGGTCGATGCGCTCTGGCGAGAGCTGGGCGAGGAGCTTGGGTTGAGGGATCCGAGGGGCACCTGTGAGCTGCTGGGTCAGGGGCCGGAGGTCTGCTACGACTTCCCGGAGGGGATGACCTCGAAGATCGCCCGGAGGTACGCGGGGCAGGCGCAGACGCTCTTTCTGCTGCGCTTCAGGGGGGTGGACGCGGACATGGATCTGAGCGCAGACGCGCACCCGGAGTTCCGGGCGATCCGGTGGGTGGAGGTCGAGGAGATGGTGTCGATGACGTGGCCGATCAAGCGGGCGGTGGTGGAGGCGACGGTGGAGGCGCTCAGGTCGCAGCTGGGCGCCTGGAGGGGGCCGTGAGCGGGCCGCCGGGGGCGCTGCTGAGGCGGCTTGAGGCGATCGTCGACGACACGGTCGAGGCGCTCGGGGGGGTGGGCGGCGGGTGCATCAACGAGGCCGCGTCGATCAGGGTGGGGGGCCAGCGGCTCTTCTTGAAGTGGAACGAGGCGGCCCCCCCGGGCTTCTTCGAGGCCGAGGCGGACGGCCTGCGGCGCCTCGGGGCGGCGGCGGCGGTGCGGGTCCCGGCGCCGCTCTTCTGGGGGGAGCCCGAGGGGGGGGCGCCGGCCTTCCTGGTCATGGACCATGTGGAGGGGCTGGCGGCGGGTCAGGGCTTTGACAGGGCAGGCTTCGGGGCGCGCTTCGGGGCGGCGATGGCGGCGCTGCACGCGCCAGGCGGGGAGAGCTACGGGCTGGAGCGGGACAACTTCATCGGGGCGCTGGCGCAGGAGAACGGGGCGCGGCCAGGGTGGGTGTCCTTCTTTGGAGAGGCCAGGCTCGGGGCGCAGGTCAGGCTGGCCAGGGCGCAGGGGAAGTTGAGGGGGGTTCACATCGACAAGGTGGAGCGGCTGATCGAGCGCCTGCCGGGGTTGATCCCGGACGATCCGGGCGCGTCGCTGCTGCACGGGGATCTGTGGAGCGGCAATTACATGATCGGGGGGGCGGGCGAGCCGGTGCTGGTGGACCCGGCGGTGTACCGCGGGCATCGGGAGGCGGAGATCGCGTTCACGGAGCTCTTCGGGGGTTTCCCGCAGTCGTTCTACGCGGCCTACAGGGCGGCGCTGCCGCTTGAGCCGGGCTACGAGGGGCGTCGGGATCTCTACAACGCCTATCCGCTGCTGGTGCACGTGAACCTCTTCGGGGGAGGCTACGTGCGGCAGCTGATGGGGGTGGTCGAGCGCTACCTGTAGCGGGGCAGGAGGGGTCTACTCTTCGACGACGACCTGATCGTAGAAGACGAGGCAGCCGTTCTCGGACCAGCTGGCGCTGACCTCGGCGCTCTTGTCGTGCTCGAAGGAGGCGCGGCGCCAGTTGTCGCGGACGGCGCGCGACTCCTCGGCGCTGTAGTGGACGCGCACGATGGCCGTCTCGGTGTCCTGATCGATGCGGATGGAGACGTTGACCTCCTCGACGGTGTCCTCGGTGGAGGTGAAGTAGTCCGCCTCCGGGATGGGCATGACCTCGTCGAGCTCGACCAGCTCCTCCTCGCCGTTGCGCAGGTGGCGGACGACGACGGCCTCGTTGCTGGCCTTGCCGACGATGACGATCTCATCCTCGGGATCGCCGCCGTCGAGCAGGTAGATCTTGTGCGGGGCGATCCCGCGAGCCTCCAGCAGGTGTTGAAGCCGACGGTTCTCCTCCACGAGGGAGAGGTAGGCTTCGGCGTCGCGCAGGTTCGTCGTCCGGAAGAGGATCTCGCCCTTGTCATTGACGATGCGACAGTGGCGTGCCCCCTTGATGATTTTGAGATCCTTGAGGTTGACAGGGTGTTCGATCAACTCACTCATGTCACTCATAGCGCCTACCTGATTCTCCATAAAACCATTGAAAAAACACCACGATGGTGGCTCTGACGGTCGACAACGCAAGAAAAACCCTGGTCCAAAGGCCAAGGGGCACTCTCGATGCCACATCAAGGCCGGGCGCGTCAACAGCTTGTTTTCCGCGCCGCCGCCATCGCCCTCCACGGCCCGCCGCGGCGGGCAGGCCAGGGAGATCCATCGACAAGGCTTCCACTTCGACCCTGACCCAAGTATATGAGACGAGATCCGGCGGGGGGCTCCCTCGCCGCGAAGAGAACCACCCAGGACGATCCGGATCCAACGGCATGAAGGCCCCTCTCCGTTACACGAGCATCCCGGCGGCGCTGGCCCACCACGCACTCAAGCGCCCCTCGCGCGGCGTCCACTTCTACGACCGCGCGGGGGTCAAGAGCTTCGCGACCTGGGCCAGCGTGCTGGACGTGGCCCACCGCATGGCGCTGTCGATGCGCGCCCGCGGCCTCCGGCCCGGCGACAAGGTCGTCATGGCGCTGCCCAACGGCTTTGACTTCATCCACGTCTTCCTCGGCGCGCTGACCGCCGGCGTCCTGCCCATCCCGGTCATGGCGCCGAGGGCCAACGAGAACGTCACGCGGGCGCTGGCCTCGCTCGGAGAGCTCGCCGCGCGCCTTGAGGCGCGCGCCCTGATCACCATGTCGGCCGACGACAGCCCCCTGCTGGCCATGGCCGAGGCGCTCGGCCAGCTCGACCTGATCACCTCCCCCGAGCGGCTCACCGACCCCACGGGCGACCCCACGCCGCTGAGCGCGCTGCTGGCAGACCTCTCCCACGACAGCCTCGCCTACATCCAGTGCACCAGCGGCAGCACCGGCGCGCCCAAGGGGGTGCCGCTGACCCACGGCAACATCCTGACCAACCTGAGCGACGTCGGCCGCCACCTCCAGGTCAACAAGGACGACGTCGGCGTCAGCTGGCTGCCGATGATGCACGACATGGGGCTCGTCGGCGTCCTGCTCTTCGCCCTGTGCTGGGGCGTCCCGCTGGTGCTGCTCGACCCCGAGCGCTTCCTCAAGGCCCCCCACGAGTGGCTCTGGTGCATCCACAACCACGGCGCGACCCTCTCGCCGGCCTCCGACTTCGGCTACCACTACTGCGCCCGGCGAGCGCGCGCCTCCGACCTGGAGGGCCTGGACCTGTCCTCCTGGCGGGTGGCGATGAGCGGCTCGGAGACCGTCGACGGCGCCCACCTCCAGGCCTTCGAGCGGCGCTTCCAGCCCTTCGGCCTGCGCGAGCGCGTCTTCGTCCCGGTCTACGGGCTGGCCGAGGCCACCGTCGCGGTCACCTTCGGCGCGCTCGACCGGGCCGTTCACATCGACCACGTCTCGCGGTCGACCCTGGAGACCTCCGGCGTGGCCCTCCCCTCAGAGCCCGGCGCCGACACCCTGGCGCTCATCGGGCTGGGCAAGGCGCTGCCCAACGTCGAGATATTGTTGACGAATCAGGAGGGCGAGCGCGTCGCGGACCGCACCGTCGGCGAGGTCCACGTCCGCGGCAGGAGCGCCATGAGCGGCTACCTGGGCGAGGCGCCCCTGGAAGAGGGCCAGTGGATCCCCACCGGCGATCTGGGCTACACCGTCGACGGCGAGCTCTTCGTCCTTGGCCGCCGCAGCGAGGTCGTCAACCTCGGCCAGCGCGTCGTCTACCCGCACACCGTCGAGACCCTCGCCCTGCGCATCGACGGCGTCCGCGCCGCCGCCGTCTTCGGCGTCCACCGCTCCATCGCCGCCCGCAGCCGCCACGAGGCCATCCGCGCCGTCGCCCGCGAGGGCGGCGCCTCCAACGCCACCGCCGAGCACGAGGAGGCCAGCCTCCACGGCCGCGAGTGCCTCATCGTCGCCGTCGAGGCCGGCGAGGGCGTCGACCGCGACAGCCTCGCCGAGGTCATCGAGCGCACCCTTCAGACCCACCTGGGCCTGACCCCGCACGACGTCCGCGTCCTCTCGCCGCGCTCCATCCCCAAGACCAGCTCCGGCAAGATCCGCCGGCACCTGTGCCGCGAGCTCTACCTCAACGAGGCCCTCGACCGCCGCGACCGGCAAGAGCGCCGACAGGCCCTGACCCACATCGCCGAGCGCGCCCGCAGCTACGTCGCCCAGCTCGGCCGCCGCTTCCGCTCCTACTTCGACGAGACCTGATCCGCCCTCAAGAACGACAAAGCGCGCCGCCGGTGACCCGACGGCGCGCCTCGCCTTCCCCGCGATCGCGTCAGTCTTCGACGACCTAGTCGGCGGGGACGACGGGCGGCTTCTCCCTGACCAGCCGGATCGAGAGCGGCTGGCCGGCCTCGACCGGCGCGCGGTCGTCCGAGGGCCGCTCCAGATCCAGGTAGCCGCCCGTGTCGTCGCCATCGACCCACATGAAATCGTAGAACATGGAGAAGACGTGGACGCCTCTGTTGTCCGAGAAGAGCATCCGATCGGTTCTGTAGAGGATGAAGCCGCCCTGGATCTCGTATCGACGCCCGTAGCTCGAGTTGCCGTGCCCATCCTCCAGCCGTTCGAGGAGGGCGAGGCTGTAACGATCGAACTTGTCCAGCTTGAAGCTCCCCACCCAGTTCCCCTCGCCCTCGACCCTGGCGCCGCTCTCGTCCGCGAAGCTGACGTCGGTCACCATGTAGTTGCCCTCCTCGGGCTCGCCGTAGGTCACCAGGCCCTCGAAGCCACCCTCAGGGGGGTCGATCTGCTCGACAGGCGGCACCTCGTAGACCGAGGACTTCATGTCGAAGAACTGGCGCTCCTGGTAGACCCCGCTGATGTGGCGCCTGACGTCCGGCGCGCCCCGGAGCGTGGCGATGTCGGAGCCCTCCTGGACGTCGTGCCCCTCCAGATCCAGGGCGGGCGAGGTGATCTCGGCGTCCTCCTCGACGCAGGCCGTCGCCAGCAGCGCCGACAGGATGCAGATCGTGAAATGGGGGGAGAAGCGGCCTCTCTTGCGGGTGGTCATGATCGTGTCCTCCAGAGTGGGTGTGGCGTCTTCGTCGCGTCCGTCCCCGAGGCTGCCCCTCGGCCCTGTCGGCGCTCTCTCGACACTTGTCCATCGGAAGCGACCCCCCAGGACTTGACCCCCTTTTTTCAACGGCCGCCCTCCCGGCTCAGGAGCGCTCCGCTGCCACAGGTTCGATCAGCGAAGGTCCCGACGCACCAGGCCCCCCACCCCGCGATCCCCCACGGGCGTCGATCATGCCGACGGCGTCGATCATGCCGACGGCGTCGATCATGCCGACGGCGTCGATCATGCCGACGGCGTCGATCATGCCGACGGCGTCGATCATGCCGACGGCGTCGATCATGCCGACGGCGTCGATC
>SYOX01000320.1 GCA_005804885.1 Pseudomonadota bacterium | reverse complement strand
TGCGTCGCCAGCACCAGGAAGGGCTCCGCCAGCCGATGCACCTGACCGCCGATCGTGATCTGGCGCTCCTGCATCGCCTCCAGCAGCGCCGACTGCGTCTTGGGCGTCGCCCGGTTGATCTCGTCGGCCAACAACACCTGCGTGAAGACCGGACCCTTCCTGAAGGAGAAATCGCGACCCCCCTGGCCCTCCGTGATGATCGTCGTCCCCAGGATGTCCGCCGGCATCAGATCCGGCGTGAACTGGATCCGGTTGTAATCCAGCCGCAGCGCGTCAGCCAGCGTCCTCACCAGCAAGGTCTTGCCCAGCCCCGGCACCCCCTCCAGCAAGACGTGGCCCCCGCCGAGCATCGCCGCCAGGACATGCCGGATCACCTCCCGCTGACCGACCACCACCGCGCCGATCGCGTCCTCAAGGCGCTTGACCGCCTCCTGGAAGCGCCCCACCTGTGCGTCAAAGCTCATCCCAGGACCCCCCTCAGATCAACCCTCTTCAACCCCGCCACACTGCCGGATCTTCCTCAGAAGCGCAACATCAGTCCAGCATGTGCTCCGCGGCGGGTTGCCGCAGATTGTAGCTCGACGACATCGCCCGACCGTAGGCGCCCGCCGTGGCGATCAGCACCACGTCGCCCTCCTCGGTGGCTGGCATCGGCCTCCCGCCCCCCAGCGTGTCTCCAGACTCGCAGATCGGGCCCACGACGTTGACCTCGCCGGCGATCGGCTCGTCGAGCCGGCTCAGGTTGACGATCTCATGGTAGGCGCCGTAGAGCGCAGGCCGGATCAACGAGTTCATGCCAGCGTCGACGCCGATGTAGCGCAGATCGCCCTTGGACTTGAGCTGCGTGACGCGCGCCAGCAGCGCGCCAGCGTGGGCCACCAGGTAGCGCCCGGGCTCAAGCCAGAGCTCAAAGCGCGGGTGCGCGCGCTTGAAGGCGCCCAGCGACGCGTCGACGACGGACAGATCCAGCGCGCGCTGACCGGCCTTCTCGGGGACCCCCAGACCGCCTCCGAGGTCCAGGCGGCGCACCCCCTCGAAGCCCTCGGCGATCCTGGCCAGCGTCAGCGCCGTCCACGACCACTCCTCCGGCGTCAGGATCCCGCTGCCCGTGTGGGCGTGCAGCCCCGTGACCCTCGCACCGGCCCGCTCGACCAGCGCCTTGAGCGCGCCGAGCTGCTCGATCGAGACGCCAAACTTGGAGCGCGCCCCCGCCGTCTTGACGTGGGCGTGGTGGCCGCTGCCCTGACCTGGGTCCACCCGCACGAGCACCTCCCGACCCTCGAAGACCTCTGGCCACCGCTCCAGCGGGTGGAGGTTGTCCAGAGTGACGTGCACCCCGCGCTCGAAGGCCTCCTCATACTCTCGCCGGGGGGCGAAGTTCGGCGTGAAGAGGACCCGATCGGGGGTCAGCCCCGGCAGCAGGTCGAAGACGTGGGAGAGCTCCCCCGGGGAGACGCACTCAAAACCCAGCCCGAGCGCGCCCAGCCGCCTGAGCACCGCCGGGCAGGGGTTGGCCTTGATGGCATAGAAGACGCGGTCGACGGCGCCCATCCCCAGAAGGTCGGCCGCCGCCCGATCGATCGTAGGGGCGTCGTAGACGTAGAGCGGGGTGGCGTGCGCCGCCGCCAGCGCCAGCAGCTCCGCCCTGCGCGACCTCCACCAGGGGCCGGCGCTCGGCTGCGACGCGGCGACCTCGGGCTCGGAGAGCGACCGCCAGGTGGGGCCAAAGAGGGCGTCGTCCTGCGTGTCCGCGAAGAGCAGCCCGTGCAGGCGGCGACAGAGGCGCTCGGCCTGATCCTCGTCGACGACCACGGTCAGGTTGAGATCGCTGGCGGCCTGGGAGACGAGGTGGATGTGGTGCGCCTCGAAGACCTCCAGCGCCGGCCCAAGCCGGTGCAGGATCGCCCGGATGCCGCAACCGACGAGGCTGACCGCCGCGCACGGCCCGATCATCCGCACCTCGCAGTGCGGCGCCAGATCCGCCCGCAGCGCCTCAAGGCGCGCCTCAGACAGATCGTTGGAGGCCGGATCGAGCGAGACCGTCACGTTCATCTCAGAGGTCGAGACCAGATCGATCGACAGCCCATGCCGCTTGAAGCAGGCGAAAACATCAGCAAGAAAGCCCACTTGCTGCCACATCCCGGGGGTGTCCATCGACAAGAGCGTCTGGCGACCCTTGGCCGAGATCGCCTTGACGTGAGGCCCGCGCCCCGACGCCTGCCTGGCGATGACGGTGCCCGGCAGCTCCGGGCGCTCGGTGCACAGCACATGCAAGGGCGCCCCATAGGCCCGCATCGGCGCCACGCAGCGCGGGTGCAGCACCTTGGCGCCCGTCGAGGCGATCTCCTGCGCCTCATCGTACTCAAGCGCCCGCAGCAGCCGCGCCTCCGGGATCAGGTGCGGGTTGGCCGAGAACATCCCGGGCACGTCGGTCCAGATCTCGCACCGCGCCGCGCCCAGCCGCGCCGCCAGCGTCGTCGCCGAGGTGTCCGATCCACCCCGACCCAGCAGCGCCGTACCGCCCTCCGGATGCCGGGCGATGAAGCCCTGGGTCAGCAGCGCCTCGTTCGGCGTCGCCTCGAAGCGCGCGATCAGCGCCTCGTCCCGCTCAAAGCCGCACTCGGCCGACAAGTACGACCGCTGCTCCTGCCAGCCCGGCTCCACCCTCACCGTCAGGCAGTCGCGCGCGTCCACCCAACCGACGTCCAACCCCTGTGACCGCAAGAAGGCCGCGCCCAGCAGCGTCGACATCAGCTCGCCGTGGGCCAGCGCCCGCGCCCACAGCCGCGGGCTGACCTCTCGCGTCAAAGAGGCCCCAAGCGCCAGCCGCTCCAACGACGCCAGTTCTCCCCCGAGCACCTCCTCCACGTCGACCCCCAGCGACTCGGCCAGCGCCCGGTGCCGCGCCGCGATCCGCGCCAGCGTCGCCTCGTGGTCGCCCTCGGACGCCTTTCGCATCAAGGTCTCAAGGTCGTTGGTCACCCCGCTGACCGCCGAACACACCACCAACGGCGAGTAGCCCTCGCCGATGCGCTCGCGGATGATCGCCCCGATCGTCTCCCACCGCTCGCGCGTCGAGACGCTCGTCCCGCCGAACTTCAACACCACCCAACGCGCCATCGCCACACCTCCCAGGACTCCTCCGTTGAGCGCCGCACACTACGGCCCACGCCGCGCGTCGTCAATCGAGCGCCCTCGGGCGCAGGGTCGCCATCAGGTCGGTTCAGGGAAGGTTCCACCCCCACACTCCACCCCCTGTCCCCCTCCTCCCTCCGGAAGGAGGGGGGACGCTCGTATTACGGGCACGGTGGTTCGGGGACGCTCAAATTACGGGCAAGGTGGATCGGGTCCCGCCCTGCCGACATCACGATTGTCCCCGACGGGGTCTCGCCCCAGGCGGCCAGTGATCCCGACGATGGCTCCTGCGGCCCGCCCCCCCAAGTCATCGTGCCCACCCAACGAGCCCACCCCCGATCCACCTTGCCCGTAATTCAAGCGTTCCCCCTCCTTGCGCAGCGAGGAGGGGGACAGGGGGTGGAGTGTGCGACCCACCTTGCCC
>SYOX01000319.1 GCA_005804885.1 Pseudomonadota bacterium | reverse complement strand
CGTTTCACGCGGCCAGCTTTTCAACAGTGGGAGTGTATTGTAACCGTTCACCCAAGGCCAGTTGCAATTCGAAAAAATTATCGACCGCAGCCAGCTGAGAGTCACAATCTTCAATTAACGACAGGCGCCGCGCCGCCAGGCGGTGCGTCCCGCGAGCCGGGGGGCTCCGGGGCGCCTGGGGCGCCGGCTCCGAAACTCGCGTCGAGGCGACCGGCGCCCGAGGAGGCCGAGGAGGGGGGCAAGGAAGACGAGAAGCCGTCGGGCGGGTTGCTCAAGAGCCTGAGCGGCTTCATGCGCCGCAAGTCATGAGGGCACCGCAGGGAGAGCCAGGGCGGCGAGGCGGCGGCGAGTGGAATCAGGTCAAGGGGGGTGAGCGATGAGCGAGGGGACCGAGCTTGAGGGTCAGCGGCGGCTGACCGAGGAGCAGATCGAGGAGATCCGCCAGGGTCGCGTCCTGCTGCACAACTTCTTCTCGGTGCTGCGCACGGCGGCCTACCACGCCTCGAACAACCTGGCGCTGGAGGAGCCCTCGAAGAACTTCGCCGTCAGCCTGCGTGAGTTCTCCGAGCGGCTCGGCGGCAAGGTCAAGATCGAGGTGGGCGAAGGGCAGATCTTCGCCGGGACGATCCGCCTGAGGCCCTCCAAGCGGCAGCGCTCGGCCATCGACGCGATGGAGAAGTTCTTGAGGCGCCGGGGCCTCGGGGGGCTGATCTTCAACGAGCCGGTCGAGGCGGAGGTGATCCGGGACATGATCTCGGTCGTGGTGGCCTTCAAGAAGCCGCTGCTGGCCGAGAACGGCGTCGAGGCGCTCGGCGAGGATCTCAAGGCGGCCGGCTTCGGGCACCTGCTGGCCGGGACGATCCCGGTGCAGGTGCGCCTCAAGGGCGACGCCCAGAAGGCGATGAAGGATCTGGGGCAGGTCGGGCAGCTCGCCGTGCAGCTGTCGCGGGGCGTGGCGATGGTCAAGGCCACCATCGACGACGACTCGGAGATCGCGCGGGCCGGCACGCGGCACGTCGTGCGCGAGATCACGGACCTGGAGCCGGAGGTGCGCGACGCGGTCGTGGGGCTGGCGATGCTGGGCTCCTCGGACGACATGGCGATGCGATCTTTGATGATCCTGCTGGTGGCCGTGGCCACGGCCGAGGAGCTGCACGCCACGCGGGCCGTCAAGGCCGATCTGGGCCAGGCGTGCATCGAGCTGGCCCGCTACGACCGCCCCATCCGGGACGGCGTCGAGGACGAGGACGCCGCGCGGCGCCGCGTCGGCGTCCAGGCCCTCGACTGGCTGGCCCAGCAGAACGCCTGGACGATGAGCACGCTGCGCCAGGGCCTGTCGCTGGCCAGCCGCTACATGCCCCCCGGCAAGAAGGGCCCGAGCGCCTCGCCGATGGGCGAGCTGCTGCGCGCCGCCAGCGACTACACGGACCTGACGACGCCCTCGCCGCTCAACGACAGCGAGCTCTTCCTGAGCGGCGCCCCGCTGCCGCCCCATCAGGCCATCCAGCGCATGCGCCAGCAGGTCGGCAAGCGCTACTCCAGCACGGTGCTGCGCGCCCTGGTGCGCGGCGTCGGCATCCTGCCGGTGGGCACCCCGGTGGAGATGGCCGACGGCCACGGGGCCATTGTCGTCGAGCGCACCGGCGACCCGACCACCTTCGTCGTCCAGGACACCCTGTCGCGGCGCCGGCGCGAGGCCAGCTTCGCCCCCGGCCCCAACCAGATCGTCCGCGTCGTCACCGGCGGCGACCTCCTCAAGGTCCGCAGCCACTTCCTGCTCGGCGACGACCACGAGAAGCTCGAGAAGATCTCCGAGGGCCTGCTCGCAGAGGAGGACGGCTGAGGGCCGACCCTCGACCATGTCGCCATGAAGTCCACCGAGACCCTCACTCTGGGATGGCGCATTCTGCACGCCAACGCGCGCGTCCTGCTCCTGCTGATGACGCCGCTGGCCCTGGCGCTGACGCTCATCGTCAGCCTCCACATGGTCGTCAACTCCTCGTTCTTCCTGGGCTTTCTTGAGGAGCAACTCCAGGGCATCTTCGCCGGCCGCGTCGCGCTGACGGAGCTGCGCGTGGGCGTGGACCTGAGCCGGATCGAGGCCCACGGCGTCTCGCTGACGGACCCCTCGGGCCGCGAGGCCGCCTACGTCGAGCGCCTGGAGCTGGACCTGCGCCTGCTCTCGCTGCTCGACGGCATCATCCACATCCAGCGCGCCCGGATCGAAGGCGGCCGCAGCCTGCTGGACTTCGACGAACGCGGCGGCTTCTCCTACACCGACGCCTTCTACACCGGGCCGAAGCGGGCCGACCCGCCCGACGCCGAGCCCCCCTCGCTCGCGATCTACATCGAGGCCTTCGACGTGCGCGACCTCGACGTCCTGATGCGCTTCCCCGACTTCGAGGTGCAGACCCAGGACACCGACCTGGAGCGCTTCTCGATGCTCATCGAGGGGGGCCTGCTGCGCATGTCCGCCGAGAGCCTGCGCGCCCCGCACGGCCGCGCCACCTTCTCGCCCGAGATGTTCGGCGCCCGCTCGCAGCCCCCCGAGGGGCCGCCGGTCGAGGGCGCCAAGCCCCCGCTGGACCTGGACATCGAGGACTTCACGATCAAGGGCTTCAACTGGGTCGGCCAGAGCTTCTCGGTCGAGGCCTTCTCGCTGATCTCGGCCGGGATCACCTACGAGCTGACCCAGAGCAGCATGGATCTGGGCCACCCGGCCGGCCTGGGCTACAAGGCCACGCTCAAGGCCTCGCTGCCGGCCTTCGCCCGGCCCGTGGAGTACTTCACGGGGCCCCTCTTCGAGTCGCCCTACGAGGTGTCCATGACCGTCGAGGGCGTCCTGGGGCCGGAGATGGCCGACGGGAGCCACATCCTGGGGCAGCTCGACCTGGATCTGAAGGACCTCAAGGTGATGGGGATGACCTTCGAGACCGGGCTGGCTCGAGGCCAGCTCGTCAACCGGCGGCTCTACCTGACGGACTTCGAACTGCTCGGCTACGGGGGCTCCATCCGGCTGGCGAGCGGCGCGACGGGCCCGCTGCCCCCGTGGGCCGATCCCGCCGTCGAGCCCCCCGAGGTGGCCGGGAGAGGCCACGTCAACCTGCTGGACCTGAAGTACAACCTGCCGATCGAGATCGAGGGGCTGCACACGGACGCGCTGCTGGAGGACGCCGTGCCGGGCATGGCCCCGGAGGCGCTGATCCCCGCCACGGGGACGCTCGACGCGGTGCTCACGGCCAGCGGGCAGCTGCTGGACCGGGAGGATCGGGAGCGCGGCGCGATGCTGCCGGCCTGGCACCGCGCCGACGTGCGGGAGATGTCGCTCAGGCGGCCGGAGGCCGTCACGAGCCGTCGCGAGGCGGGGGTGCCCGCGAAGCTGATCAAGGCCAGCGGCCAGGTGCACTTCAAGCAGGGCCACCTCAAGACCGAGCGCGACCTGCTGATCTGGCTCGACGGCGACGTCGCCGAGGTCCAGATCCGGGACCTTGACGTCCAGCGGCAGGCGCTCGACGGGCGCCTCGACCTCGAGATGGGCGACATCGCGCCCTACGCGTCCTTCTACGGGATCAAGGGCGTCCAGGGGCAGCTCTCGCTCTCACTCTCGATCGACGGCCCGCTGCTGGACCCGGACATCACCGACGCGCGCCTCGTCGTGCGGCAGCCGAAGCTGGCCGGGCTGCCCGGCGACGAGATCTCGACGGGATTCTCGTTGATCGACGGGTGGTTGACGCTCACCGGGGCGCGCGTCGATGGGAGCTTCGGGCACATGGAGGCCGCAGGGAGTCTCCAGATCTACAGGACGCGGATCAGCGCGCCGGAGAAGGATCCGCTCATGGACCTGACCTTCGAGGCGCCCCGGCTGGACCTGGGCGCCATCGCCTCGCTGCTGAACCAGGCGCCGGGGATGGGCCTGGGGGTGGAGCTCGGCGGGGTGGCGTCGATCAAGGGGGGGCGCGTCTCTGGCCGCGCGAGGTCGCCGTCGATCGAGGCCGAGGTGTCGGCGGGGCCGCTGAAGGTCGACGGCCAGCACATCCAGCGCGTGGCGGCGCGGATGGACATCGATCCGCAGCGGATCCGCGTCCAGGGCCTGGACGTGTCCCTGCACCCTGCAAGGGGGCGGCTCAAGGGGGGCATCGACTGGCATCTGGACGGCAAGATCGACGCGGCGGTGCGCGTCGACGGCCTGCGCCTGTCGGACGTCAGAGCGCTCAAGGAGGCCCGCGTCGACGGCATCGTCGAGATCCTCTCGCTGCGCGCCGTTGGGGCGCTGGATCTGGGGGCGCTCCGGGGCAGCGGCCCGGTGGGGCCGGAGGGCAAGGCGGCCGTGACGGCCAACGACGCGCTGCGCTGGGCCACGACCCAGCCGGCCTTCCACCTCAGCGGCGCGATCGCGGGCAAGAGGCTGCGGTTTGGCACGCAGCAGCTCGGGGACGTCTTCGGGGCCTGGAACACCCAGAGCGAGGTCTTCTCGATGACGATCCTGGCGGTGCCCTACGTGCCGGTCTCGGCCACGGCGGGGCTCTACGAGGTCGGCGGGGGGCTCGTCTCCGAGGATCAGGTCCTGCAGGTGCGCGACGCCTTCCCTGCGGTCGTCGGCCTGGAGCTCACGGTGCCGCAGCGCGTGGACGCCGGGGGCGACAAGGCCAGGGCGAGGCTGCGGGTGGACAAGCTCAACGTGCGGGGGATCCTGGCGGGGCTGCTGGAGCAGAAGATCGAGACCGAGCAGGCGGCCCAGCTCCAGGGGGTCCGGATCGAGGCCGCCGCCCGGAGCGTCGCGGCCACCCGCGCGCGCTCCAACGACCTGGGCCAGCGGGCCAGGGCCGTGGTGACGCGGCCCCGCGAGGTGTCGGCGCCGCCGAGCCGGCAGCTCCTTGACCTGCTGGGGGAGCTGACCTTGAGCGGCGGCGTGGACGTGGCCATCGATCGGGCGGCGATGAAGTGGAGCCTCCAGGGCACCTTCCCCGAGCTCAAGGTCGCCGCGCTGGGGCGAGTGTTGACCAACTCCGAGGACATCACGCTGGAGTTCAAGGACGATCTCTTCGAGATCAAGTCGCTGACGCTCGGCGGGGTGACGCTGCGGGGGAAGGTCTCGCTGGCCGACGACGACCCGGACCTGAAGCTCCAGCTCATCGGCGCCCTGGACCTGCGCCTGCTCAACCTGCTGCCTGATGTCTACACCGACCTCAAGGGCGTCGCCGGGGTCAACCTGGAGGTCCGGGGGCGCGTGAGCGACCCGCCGGAGCTCAGCGGCATGCTGGCCTTGAGCCAGCGCAGCAACGAGCGCCTGACGATGCGGGTGCGCAGCCTCGACGACGAGGTCGTGGTCGACTCGGGGATGGTCGTCGTGTGCCCATCGAGGGTGCTGGAGGCGGGGCACCTGCTGGAGTCCTGGTGCGGCACCAACAGCCGGGGGACGATCATCGTGCCGAGCGCGTCCCCGCTGCGCGTCAGGGCGCTGGGCGGCACCGCCAGCCTCTACGGCGACGTGCCGCTGGACGACGAGGGGCTCGGCCGCGTCTCGGTCAGGCTCAAGGCCACGAACATGAGCTACCACGTGCCGGGGGCGATGGACGTGACCTTCCACGCCAACCTGGCGATGACCCTGGGTGATCTGGCCAGCCCGGAGACCTGGGAGCTTGAAGGCGACATCGCGATCATCGACGGCCGCTACTACCGCAACAGCAATGTGGTCCAGCAGGTGGGCATCAACCGCCTGTCGACGGCGCTGGGCGGCGGCCAGACCGACCGCTTCGAGGCCTCGTCGCTGGACCGCAACCCCATCTTCCAGAAGATGAAGTTCAACCTCGACGTCGAGATCCGCGACGGCTTCCAGGTCCGCAGCGAGCTGGGGGTGGCCAACGTCGAGATGGAGCTGACGGCCAACCTCAACCTGCAGCAGACCCTGGCCAACCCCAGCATCGTGGGCAACCTCAAGATCCTGTCCGGGGGCAAGGTCGACTTCCAGGGCCGCGACTTCATCGTCCGCGAGGGCGACGTGACCTGGACCGGGGCGGCCTTCAACCCCGCGCTCAAGGTCACGGCGGAGGCCGAAATCCAGAACTCCTGCGCGCAGTTCGCCGCGCGCGAGGCGGAGTCCACGATCAGCGGGGTCGGCGGCGCCACCGAGCTGCTGACCTACAACCTCATCCTGGACATCGACGGGCCGGTGCAGGCGGCCAACTGGACGCTGTCGAGCCGACCCTTCGCCGACGGCGCCGACCTGATGGCGCTGACCCTCTTCGGGTGCACGACGGACCAGCTCAACGCCTCCTCGGCCAGCAAGCCCGGCCTGGCCATCGCTCTGCAGCCCCTCATCACGCGGGTCGAAAAGGAGATCGGCCGCTACCTGGACGTCGAGGAGGTCAACATCTCCTCGGATCTGGACGAGACGCGGGTGCAGCTGCGCGAGCGCATCACCCAGCGCTTCATCCTGCGCTTCGACGGCGCCTTCGGGGCCGAGGGCGCCGAGCAGAGCTTCGGCGGGCAGCTCATCATCCTGGACAACCTCTTGCTTGAGTTCGGGGAGAACGGCAGCGACAATGAGGTCAAGCTCGACACCAACATCCGACTGCGGATCCCCATTGACCTCTTCTAGACCAAGGCCCCGCGTGGGCGCGTGGGGCAGGGCTGCCCCCCTGCTGGTGCTCGCCGCGGTGGGCCTGCCGCTCATCGCGCAGGGCGAGGTCGCGGCCTACGACGGCTACGACTGCCAGGACAAGCGGCTGATGGAGCGCCTGGTCCGGCAGGCGACGCTCGACCCCCAGGCCGGCGGGCGGATCATGAAGCTGGAGCTGACCTGCGACCAGGAGGGCTGCAGCACGGCGCAGGAGCGAGAGCGGCTGATCAACCTCATGGACCTGTGCGTCGGCGCCCCGGACGACGCCGAGCTGCTCGTCGCCGCCGCCGAGCGCCTCAAGAGCACGGGCCTCTTCTCGGAGGTCAGCGCGCGCCTCAAGGCCGTGCCCGGCGGCAGCGAGGTCACCTTCGAGGCCGAGGTGGCCCGGACCGTGCGCCGGATCAGCTACCAGGGCACCTACCCCTTGCTGGAGGCGGACATCGAGAAGCGCCTGCTGATGCGCCGGGGCAGCATCTTCAGCGACGACGCCGGCGCGCTGCGCCAGCAGAAGGAGGCCATCGCGGCCCGCTACGAGCAGGAGGGCTATTTCGGCACGAAGGTCGAGATCATCCACACGCCGGTGGCCGGCACCAACGCGGTCGACGTCGAGGTCGTCGTCCAGAAGGGCAAGGCGCTGGAGATCGAGCGGGTGGTCATCGGCGGCCACGAGGCGCTCAGCTACAGCACGCTGCGATCGATCCTGATCGAGCCCATCGGCTGGTTCGGCACCTTCACCGACCAGAAGCTCAAGGCGGGCATCGACGCGGTCCTGGACGCCTACCGCCAGAGGGGCTTCTACCGGACCCGGATCGTCGACCAGCACATCGACCGCAAGGTCACCGAGGGGCTCGTCGAGATCTTCATCGAGATCGACGAGGGCCCGCTGTGGCGGCTGAACTTCGAAGGCAATGAGCGCTTCACCGGCCTGGAGCTGGCCGAGAAGGCCACCTTCGTCCAGTCGGGCTACGTCGACAAGGTCGAGATCGCCAAGACCGTCGACGCGCTGCGCTCGCTCTACGAGACCTCCGGCAACTACTTCGCCACGGTCGAGGGCCGCGAGCACGAGATCAACGACCGGGAGCGAGAGATCCTCTTCACCATCAAGGAGGGGGTGCGCTCGGAGCTGCGCTCGATCACCTTCGAGGGCAATGGCAACCTCGACGAAGAGGCCCTCAGGGCCGCCATGAGCGCGCGCGCCTACGGCCTCTTCGAGGCCGGCGGCTTCTTGCAGCGCGCCGAGCTTGAGGCCGACCTGGGCAAGATCGTGGCCGCCTACCAGCTCGAGGGCTACCTGCGGGCCACGGCCCCGCGCTGGCAGCTCTCGGTGCGCAACGACGGCCAGGATCTCCACGTCAAGATCTTCGTCGAGGAGGGCGATCGGACCCTCGTGCGCCGCGTCTACCTGCCGCGCACCCCGGGCATCGACCGCGAAGAGATCCGGGCGGCGATGAAGCTGGCCGACGGCGAGCCCTTCAACCCCGCCTCGCTCAACGACGACCTCGGCCGCCTGCTGCTGATGTACCACGCCCGCGGATACCCCAGAGCCGAGATCAAGGCCGCCTGCCGCACCTCCGAGTCGGACTGGAGCGACTGCGCCCTGCCCTCCATCGACCAGGCCTGCTTCGAGCGCCAGGGCATCGACCCGCTGGAGCGCTGCACGCCGGGCTCCTGCGGCGGCGAGGTCGACCCGGACGTGTGGTGCTGCGAGCGCGCCGTCGACGACCCCGGCTGCGAGCTGGGCGGGGGGATCCAGGGCGACGAGGTCGACGTCAAGATCGACATCGACGAGGGGCCTCTGATGACCGTCAGCGAGGTCTTCCTGCGCGGCAACTTCGAGACCCGCGACAGCGTCGTGCGCGACGAGCTGCCGCTGGGGCCCGGCGACCTGCTCCAGCTCACCCGCCTCTACGAGGGACAGAGCAACCTGCGCGGCCTGGGCCTCTTTGAGTCCGTCACCATCAAGGCCATCGGCCTGGACCCCGACGCCATCACCCGCGCCTCGGCCAGCAACCGCGTCGCCCTCGTCATCCTGGTCGAGGAGCTGCCCTCCCAGTTCTGGGACCTGCGCGTCGGCGGCGAGAGCCGGGACCTGCTCGACGAGAACGCCAGCTTCATCCTCACGGTCGAGACCGCGCTGGTCGAGAACAACCTCCTCGGCCTCGGCCGCGGCCTCCAGCTCAAGCTCAAGGCCGCCGTCGACGCCCTGCGCCTGAGCGACGCCCTCGGCGCCCTGGACCCCGACCTGATCGGCACCCTGGACTTCCTGACCGCCTCCGAGCTGGTCTTCTTCGCGCCGCGCTCGATCCTGCTCAGCAGCGAGCTGTCCGTGACCCTCTTCTACACCCTCGACCTGCTCGGCGTCGAAAACACCGAGCTGGACAAGGAGGAGGGCGGCGCCCGCCTGACCGTGCGCAAGAACCTCAGCCGCGAGGTCCTCGAGGGCCTCGTGGCCCAGATCTCCATCGAGCAGCGGCGCTTCACCACCCGCAGCAGGGCCCAGGACCTGCGAAACCTCGAAGGAGAACGTCTGTTCAGCCCTCCCCTGGACATCACCAAGCTGACCCTCAACCCGAGCCTGGACCGCCGCGACTCCAAGCTCAACCCCACCCGCGGCTACCTGCTGGAGAGCTCGGCCGAGCTGGCCGCCGACGTCTTCGACTCCCCCACCACCTTCCTGAAGCTCTCTCTGACCGGCACCCAGCTGTGGACCTGGTTCGACACCCTGACGCTGGCCTACGGCGCCCGCATCGGCGCCATCGTCCCGCTGCTGGACACCGAGACCATCCCCGCCGACGAGCTCTTCAAGCTCGGCGGCGCCAACACCGTCCGCGGCATCCGCGACGACGGCGTCGGCCCCATCTCCGCCAACTTCGAGCCTCGCGGCGGCGAGCTCGTCGCCCTGGGCCACCTGGAGCTGCGCTACCCATTGCTCCGGAGCGCCGACCTCTTCGGCGCCGCATTCCTGGACTCCGGCCTGCTCGTGGACTGCCGCGCCCCGGTCGACTTCCTGAGCACCGAGGCGCCCGCGCGCGTCGACTGCTTCGAGGATCTGGCCCGCGTCGATCCCCGCGAGGACCTGCGGCACACCGCCGGGCTCGGCGTCCGCTGGCTCGTCCTTGGCCAGATCCCCCTGCTGGTCGACTACGGCCTGCTGCTCAACCGGCGCCTCGGCGAGAACTTCGGCGACCTTCATATCAACGTCGGCTACATCTTCTAGAACGCTGATTGGTTTGAGGGACCGAGGTCGTCGAGGCCGACAGCGAAGACGCCGTCGGCCAGATAGACGCCAAGGAGGAGCACCCAGTGGGTGACGCACAGGCGGGCCTTTGGCCCGTCGAGCATCGACGACGACGGCATCGGCGTTGTCGGCCCGTTGGCCGACGGGAGTCAAACCGGTCAGCGCTCTAGAATCCCCTCCGATCGGGGCAGATAGCGATGTTGACACGACGCGCACGCCGATGTTAGCGTCCCCTGCGGCGTTCGAGGGCGCACCGAAGCATCTCCCGCGACACCTTGTCGGGTAGCTCTCGCGTGCTCGACGCGCGAAATTGATCATGTGCAACTTCCAAACGGGATCTCCATGACAAGGTTTGCGGAACGCGGGCAGAGCGCGACGACGTTCACGGTGGCCACGCTGGTGTGCGCGATGGCGACTCTGGCGATCGGCTGCAAGAAGGAGACGGTCGGCGCCCTCGGCGCCCCCACCCAGGAGAAGGGCGCCCCCATCGCGGTCACGCTGGCCGGCTTTACGCTCGAGCGCGTCGAGCTCGAAGGCCCCGACGGCCCGCTGATCTACGGCGAGCCCGTCCTGGCCCTCTCGCTGACCTTCGCCAACAAGGGTGAGGCCAACTTCCTCTACAAGCCCACCCACGACAAGGCCAAGACCACCAACCTCGAGGCCCCCATCCTCTTCGTCGATCCCGGCCCCAAGGCCAGGCCCTCCAACCCCATCGAGGCCGTCCTCATCGAGGAGGGCCTGCTCGCCGGCCAGCAGACCCAGAACGTCGACCTGGCCCCCGGCAAGAGCGTCACCGACATCTACCTCTTCAAGGCCCCCGAGGAAGGGCAGCGCGCCCTCGTCCTGACCGTCCCGCCCAGCCTCCACGGCGGCAGCGGCATGATGCTCATCAAGATGACCTACGAGCCCACCGCGCTGCCCGAGGTCGTCGTCCACAACATCGGCGAGGCCGTCAAGGTCGGCTCCGCCACCCTCACGGTCCAGTCCGCAAAAATCGAGTACGTCAAGCTCAAGGAAGGCGCCAAGGACGGCTTCTCCAAGGACCCTGTCCTGAAGATCACCTACGAGATCAAGAACGACGGCGCCGAGTCCATCACCTACGACCCCAACCACCAGACCGCCGGCAAGGCCCTGGCGCCCGCCCTCCACGAAGAGGGCGGCGGCGGCCGATTCATGCGCGCCCGCTTCGGCGCCGACCGCACCGTCGTCGACCAGACCGCCTCGGCCGTCTCCATCAACGCCGGCAAGAGCCTCCAGGACTTCGCCCTCTTCGAGCGACCCCCCGAGACGATCAAGGAGCTCCGGCTGCTGCTCCCCGGCAAGATCTTCGGACAGCCCGGCCTCGTCCGCGTCAAGATGCCCTACAAGTACGACTCCCCCAAGAACCCCGTGGAGCCCTGACCCCCATGGGCGCCCGCCCGCTGGCCTGGACCGTCCTGGGCGCCGGCACCGCCGCACCCCACCCCCTGCGCTCCCCCTCCGGCCACCTCCTGCACGCCCCCGATGGTCCCGTCCTCGTCGACATGGGCCCTGGCACCCTCTGGCGCCTCGCCGCACAGGGCGTCCCCTGGCACGACCTGCGCGCCATCTTCATCACCCACGGACACCTCGACCACTGCCTCGACCTGCCCGCCCTCATGTTCGCCGCCCGCGGCGATCACCCCCGCGCCGAACCCCTGCCCATCTTCGTCAGCCCCAAGATGCGCCGCTTCATCCAGAGCCGCTTCGCCGACCCCCTCGGCAAGTGGTTCTCGCCCCTGGGCTTCGAAATTCGCTGGACCCTGCTCGACGACTCCCCCCTCCACGTCGCCGGCCTGACCGCCCGCGCCCTGCCCGTCGCGCACCACGACACCAGCGTCGGCCTCCGCTTCGAACACCCCGACGGCGCCTGCGTCGCCTACTCCGGCGACAGCGACCTGTGCCCCAACCTCATCGCGCTGTGCCAGGACGCCGACCTCGGCGTCCTCGAGTGCTCCTCGCCCGAAGACGACAAGCACCCCGGTCACATGACCCCCCGCGAGGTCGCCCGCGTCGCCGTCGAAGCCCGCCTCCGCAGCCTCGCCCTTGTCCACCGCTACCACTCCCTCGACGGCGTCGACGCACCCGCCCGCGTCCGCGCCCACGGCTTCGAAGGCCCCGTCATCGAGGCCCTCGACGGCACATACCTCGACATCCACTCGCCCTGAGCCCGACCCATGGCCAAGAAGAAGCGCAACAACAAGAGCCCCACCACCCCCAAGCCCGCCCCCGAGACCTTCGACAACAAGCCCTTCGCCGCCCTCGCCGGCCTCGCCCGACAGAAGAAGGCCCAGGCCCGCGACGTCCAGGCCGAGCGCGAGGCCGAGCGGCGCCAGCGCCAGCACCTCGTCGCCGAGGCCCAGGCCGAGCGCCGCCCCATCATCGGCGCCGACCAGCTCCGCCGCGGCGCCGACGTCCACATGTCCGACGCAGACCTCTTCGTCGCCGCCCTCGGTGATCTCGACGCCTCCAAGATCAACGCCGGCAAGTACGGCGGACAGGGCCCCATCACCCGACACGTCCAACCCCAGCCCGATCCCAACGCGCCGCCCCCCGACCCCTACTCCAGCGCCGAGGCCCTCTTCGCCGCCGAGTTCTTCTCCGACGAGGTCACCCGGATCAAGGACAACATCCACGTCCCCACCCCCATCGACGTCGACCGCCTCTACAAGCTCACCGCCTCGCCGCCTCCCGAGGACACCCGCGAGCGCGCCGTCGAGACCGTCACCGGCGACGACGTGCCCACCCTGACCCGCGATCAACTCCGCCTCATCGAAGAGGCCAGGGCCGCCGCCGAGCGCGCGCCCCTGCCCAGCGTCAACCTCCGAGGCATGATCCGGGAGGTCGGCCTGGAGGCCATCAAGAACTCCGTCGCGCTGGCCCGCGACCGCGGCGACCGCTACCTGCGCGTCATCACCGGCAAGGGCCTCCAGTCCGCCGCCGAGCCCGTCCTCAAGATCGCCCTCGTCGAGTGGTGCACCGCCCACAACCTGCGCTACGCCCCAGAGCTGCTCCCCGACGGCTCCTTCGGCGCCTTCATCCTCCACGTCCCCAGGCGCTGACCCTCGACCTCTCGCTGCCCCCCAACGCCCCACGCTCGACGAGCACCCCACGCTCGACGAGCACCCCACGCACGACGAACGCCCCACGCGACGAGCGCTCCACGCGACGATCACCCCACGCGACGAGCGCCCCACGCGACGATCACCCCACGCTCGACGATCACCCCACGCGCGACGAGCGCCCCACGCTCCTCGCACCCCTACGGGGGCTCGTCGGGTGGGGCTAGAAACTCAGTGTGGGCTGCGCCCTGTCGGTCGCAGGCCCGCGCACGAACCAAGTCGACACGACAGGCCGCGTCCTTGTCACGCCGCCCTGTCCAAATCCAGCGGCGCCGCCAACGCACCGATCCTGCCCTTCGATCCGCTGTCGTCCGCCCGCCGGCCTGCGCCCATCGGGCGCAGCCCACCCCGGGCATCCAAGCCCCACCCGACGAGCCCGTCCCCCGGAGGGGGGCGGTGCGAGGAGCGTGGGGCGCTCGACCTCCCGCCGCCCTTCCCTTGCGCCCGGCGGCGCTGTAGGCTTGGGGCGCGGGTTGACCTCGATCGCCGAGAGCAGGGCATTGGACAGACGCAAGGTGTTGAAAACATTGGTGATCTTGGCGGCCTTGGGGCTGGCCCTGGCGTCGGGCTGCATCGACGAGGACAAGACGGGGTGTCAGACCGACGGGGACTGCCAGGGGGTACGGGTGTGTCGGGAGGGGGCCTGCCAGACCCCGGAGGGCTTCGACGACGAGATCCTGCTCGGCGACCCCTCGGCGCCGGGGGAGGTCCTCGGGGACGCGTGCGCCGCGCCGCAGACCGGCTTCCGCTTCACGGTCGAGATCGCCGGCGTCGAGCCGCAGGCGCTGGCGCTGGGCCTGACGGGGCGAGTCATCGAGCCGCTGCCGGAGGACCCCGAGGCCTCGGTGACGGTGGCCTTCGAGGGCGGCCCCAGCGCCCGGATCGTCTACACGCGCCCCCTCGACCCGGAGGCGGGGCCGCTGCTGGGCGTGGAGGTCGGCGCCGAGGTCCGGGTGCGCTACGTCGAGGGCGGCGTGGGGCTCGACGCTCGCCTGCTTGAGCTGCACCGCGTCGACGACAACACGCTGATCCTGGCCGCCTGCGACGGCGACAACGACCGGTTGCCCTGCCAGGGCCAGGGGTGGCGCTTCGTGCGCGGCGAGGGCAGCGACTGCGACCCCATCGAGGCGGCCTGCGGCCCTGGGGTGCGCTTCCCGCTGGACCTGAACAGCCCTGGGATCCCCGGCGATCCCCTCTACGCCGGCCAGCGCCAGCTCGTCACCGCCGTCGACGGCGGCGGCTTCGTCCGGCTCGTCGGCGAGGCGATCGGCTTCGACGCGCCCTGCCCCGACGGCGGCGCAGGCGAGGTCAACGCCGTCCTCTTCCGCCAGCGCTGACCGCGCCGCTGGGCGGCTGGCGGACCAGTGCGGGGGGCGCGCGGGGCTTGACAGGAGTTGAACCTTTGTATAGTGTGCGTGACTGTGAAGCTCTGGACCATCGGCGGATGTCCGGCGTGTGCGGGGCGCAAGAGGAGCAGGCTTGAGTTCGAACTACCTCGATGAGCGCCTCAAGCGGCTGGAGGTCGATCGCCCGCCCATCCACAGGGCGCTGGTGCTCGGCGGCGACAGCCCGCTCGGGTTGGAGATCCTGTCGGCCTTGTCGGCGCGGCGTATCGCGGCGCGGGGGTTGAGGTCGTGGCAGAGCGTCGGGGTCAGCGCGAGGCCTTCGGAGGTCCATCCATCGACAGGCGCGGCTGGCTCGGCGGTCGAGGCCGAATCGCCTTTGGAGATCGAGTGGTCGGTGGGGTCGCTGGGCGATCTTCAGTCGCTGGAGCGGGCGGCCTGGGGTTGTGACGCGATGATCTGCGCGCAGCCCTGGTGGCGAGAGGCGCTGCCGGAGGCGATCGAGGGCTTGCGGGCGGCCCTGGCGGTGGCGGCCAGCGCGGAGATGAGCCGGGTGGTCTTTGTCTCGTCGTGGTGGACGGTCGGCGAGCCCGGGGAGGCGGGGCGGCCCGCGTCGGAGGGCGATCGGATCCTGCCCGGCGCGGGGGTCGGCCCCGAGGTGGAGGCGGCGGCCTTCCTGGAGTTGGAGGCGCTCAAGGCTGCGGGGTGCGGGCTGCCCGTGATCGTGGTCAACCCGACCTGGTGCCTGGGGCCGAGGGGGGTCCCGGAGGGCATCGAGGGGTGGTTCAGGGCGTGCGTCGAGGGTCGCGGGAGGCTGGCGCCGAGGGGGCGCGTCAACGTGATCGACGCGCGGGACGCGGCGGCGGGGATCGTCGAGGCGGCGTGCTCGGGTCGGGAGGGGCGGCGCTACATCCTCGGCGGGCACGGCGTGGAGGTCGAGGCGCTGATGGGGAAGGTCGCGTCCGTCGTGGGCGCGCGGGGGCCGCTGGGGCGGGCGCCGGACGGGGTGGTCGAGGCGATCGGGCGCTGGTCGGGGCGTGTGGCGTCGGTGTCGGGGGGTCGCGGCTTTCTGTCGGCCGCGGAGGCGCGGCAGATGGTTCGGCGGGCCGAGGTGTCCAACGAGAGGGCGGCGCGAGAGCTGGGCTTGAGGCCGAGGCCGCTGGAGGAGACGCTTCAGGCGGCCGTCGAGGCGACGGTCGGCGGCCCGAAGGGCGCCGGTGGGCTCCTGGGGAGCTGAGGCCGACGACCCAAGGGCGTCGAGAGGATCTGAATCCAGGAGAGAGGGTTCGATGGCGAAGATCAGGAGCCAGTTCATCTGCCAGTCTTGCGGGCACCTTGAGGCCCGCTGGGTGGGGAGGTGCTCGGGGTGCGGGGAGTGGAACACCTTCGAGGAGGAGCGCGTGGCGCCCAGGACGGCGACGGCGCGGACCTCGGAGACGCTCAAGCCCACGGGCAAGCCGGTCCGGCTCGGGGACCTGGATCTGGTGCGGGATCCGAGGACGACGACCTCGATCTCGGAGTTTGACCGGGTGCTCGGCGGGGGCATCGTCAAGGGATCGGTGGTGCTGGTCGGCGGCGAGCCGGGGATCGGCAAGTCGACCTTGATGTTGCAGCTGGCCGGCAAGCTGGCCGAGACGGGCCGCAAGGTCCTGTACCTGTCGGGGGAGGAGTCGCTGGCGCAGATCGGGATGCGGGGTCGGCGCCTGGGGGTCGAGGGCAAGGATCTCTACCTGGTGGTGGAGACGCGCCTGGAGGAGCTGACCGAGCACGTCAAGGCCATCGGGCCGGACCTGCTGGTGGTGGACTCGATCCAGACCATGGCCACGACCCAGCTGCAGTCGACGCCGGGGTCGGTGGCGCAGCTCCGGGAGGTGACCTCGGCGCTGACGCAGCTGGCCAAGGGCACGGGGCTGCCGGTCTTCCTCGTGGGCCATGTGACCAAGGACGGCGCGATCGCGGGGCCGAAGCTGCTGGAGCACCTGGTCGACACGGTGCTCTACTTCGAGGGGCGCCACGGGATGCCCTTCCGGATCTTGCGCGCGGTCAAGAACCGCTTCGGGTCGACGAACGAGATCGGCGTCTTCGAGATGCGCAACAAGGGGCTGGTGGAGATCCCGGACCCCTCGCGGATCTTCCTGGCCGAGCGGCCCGAGGACGCCTCGGGCTCGGCGGTGGTGTGCACCTTCGAGGGCAGCCGCCCCTTGCTGGTCGAGGTCCAGGCGCTCGTGAGCCCGAACAGCTACGGGCCGCCGCGGGTCACCGCGATCGGGGTCGACACCAGCCGGGTGCTCTTGATGCTCAACATCCTGGAGAAGCGCACCGGGCTCAAGGTCACCGGCAGCGACGTCTTCGTCAACATCGCCGGGGGGGTCAAGGTGGCCGAGACGGCCGTGGATCTGGGCCTGGTGGCGGCGCTGGCCAGCTCCCAGCTCGATGTCCCCATCGACCAGGGCACGGTGCTCTTCGGCGAGGTCGGCCTCACCGGCGAGGTCCGCGCGGTGGGCCAGGCGATGAGCAGGCTGTCGGAGGTCAACAAGCTCGGCTTTGAGCGCTGCGTGCTGCCCGAGGGCAACCTCAAGACCCTGACCGCCGAGGGCGAGCCGATGCCCGATATCGCCCTGCGCGGGGTCAGCACGGTGGCGGATGTGCTCAAGCAGCTCTTCGGAAAGACGACCTGAGCTTGACAGGCGGCGCCGTGTATGCTCACACTCTGACGTGTCGGGACGAGCCCTGACTTGAGACGTGAAACCCTGGCGATCGCTCTCAAGGAAGACGAGCACGCCGTGCTGGCGATGAGGGGCCTCCAAGGTGGAGGTCGCCCCACCAGCGATCTTCAGTCGACACCCTCGAAGGCCAGGGCGTCGGCAAGAGAGGCCCGTACAGTCGGCAGATGGACTCGGATCAACCTTTCACAGACAAGACCGGGGAACCTCCCCCAGGCCCTGATCGACCTCGCCAAAGTCACCCACCGCTGATGCCAGGGAGCGTGGCGCCGAAGCCCTCGCGCCGTGCCCTGCAGACGAGAACCCGGACATGTTAGCCCAGATTGCCCCCTACGCAGCCCTGATGGGGCTCTGCCTGGGGTTGTCGGCCTTCTTCTCAGCATCCGAGACGGCGCTGACGGCGCTCGATCCGATCCAGACCCAGAAGCTCATCGACTCGAACAACTTCTGGTCCAAGGCCCTGGAGTTGTGGCGCAACCGCCCCATGATGGTGCTGACCTGCATGCTGATCGGCAACAACATCGTCAACATCTCCGCCTCGGCCCTGTCCACCGAGCTGGCCCACCTCCTGCTCGACGGCACCGAGTACGCCCAGACGGCCTTGCCCCTCGCGATCGGCTGCATGACCCTGCTGCTGCTGACCTTCGGCGAGATCACCCCCAAGACCCTCGCGCGCTCCCGCTCCCGCCAGATCGCGGGCCGCATGATGTGGCTCATGCGCATCCCCTACGTGATCTTCTTCCCCTTGACCTGGATCTTCTCCCGCATGACCCGCGCTCTAATGGCCCTGACCGGCGACACCTTCGAAGAAGCCCCCCAAGGCCCCCGCGTCACGGAAGAAGACATTGAATATCTCGTCGAGCTCGGCAGTCGAGGAGGGAACCTGGAAGACCGACGCGAGCGCATCCTCCAGTCGGCCTTTGACTTCACCACCACCAAGGTTCGCGAGATCATGATCCCCCGGATCGACATGATCGCCATCGATCGCCGCGAGGACTTCCACGAGGCCCTCGACAAGCTGACCGCCTCTGGACACAGCCGGCTGCCGGTCTTCGACGAGACCATCGACAACATCGTCGGCGTCTTCTTCGCCAAGGACCTCCTCAAGCAGCTCAAGCTCAAGGGCGCCGATGGCCTCGACTTTGACATCGACGAGTACATCAAGCCGGCCTACTTCGTCCCCGAGTCCAAGAAGATCTCCGACCTCCTGAGCGAGTTCCAGAAGAGCCGCATCCACATGGCCATCGTCGTCGGCGAGTTCGGCGGCACCAGCGGCCTGATCACCCTCGAAGACATCATCGAGGAGTTCTTCGGCGACATCCAGGACGAGCACGACGCCGAAGAGGACTACTTCCAGATCCTCGGCGAGGGACACCTGCTCGCCGTCGGGCGCTGCCCCCTGGACGAAATCGAGGATGAGCTCGACGTCACCTTCCCCGATCACCCCGACTACGACAGCCTCGGGGGCTTCATCCTGTCCCAGATCGGCGCCGTGCCCGAGATCGGCACCGAGGTCGAGCTCGGCAACCTGCTCTTCAAGGTCACCAACGCCGACACCACCCGCGTCATCCAGGTCGAGATCATGCGGCGAGGGGAGGCCGACCCCGAGTCCGGCGATGGCCGCATGGCCGGCTGAATAAAACGCACCCCCTTCATGCTTTTGTTGATGATGATGATGTGGCCCGATGATGATGTTCGACTGCTGGAGAGATCAACGATGAAGACCTCAACGAAGACCCCGGACGCCTCCCCGCGCCTGACCTCCAGGTGGCTCACCGCGCTCCTGACCGCCGGCGCGCTCGCCGGCCTCGGCCTCGTCAACACGCCGACGGGCGCGCCGCTCGGGCTCGGCGCCGCCCACGCCCAGGCCAATGAGCTCAACGCCGAGGCCCTGACCGACAAGGTCCAGAAGTTCTACACCGAGATGAAGGACTTCCAGGCCCGCTTCGAGCAAATCTACACCGACCAGGCCGCCGGCAAGGAGACCTCCTCCGGCGGGCGCGTCTTCTTCAAGAAGCCCGGCAAGATGCGCTGGGACTACCTCACCGCCGACAAGAAGCTCCAGAAGGTCCTGGTCAGCAACGGCGCCGACTTCACCATCTACGAGGCCGAGCACAACCAGTTCTACCGACAGTCCCTCGGCGACTCCAAGCTGCCCACCGCCCTGCGCTTCCTCATGGGCGACGGCGACATCAAGGTCGAGTTCAACGCCGCCCTCAAGCCCAAGAGCAACAACGGCGACCTCCGCCTCGAGCTGACCCCCAAGAAGGACGAGGGCAAGTACAAGAAGCTCGTCTTCGTCGTCGACCCGGCCACCTACTCCGTCAAGGAGACCATCGTCTACGACCCCTACGGCAACACCAACCGAATCGTCTTCCACAAGCCCCTGCTCAACAAGAGCCTGCCCGACTCCGGCTTTGACTTCTCCCCCCCCAAGGACGCCACCCAGCTCGGCCCCGGCCGCGACTGAGAACCCCCTTGACCCCCCGATGACCGACCCAGGCCCCCCCGATCCCCCCTCCCCCAGCTTCATCACCTTCGCCATGCGCCGCATCAAGGGCGTCGAGGGCTCCGGCGTCCGCCGCCTCCTCGTCACCCGCGACCACGCCCTGCTCATCCGAATGTGCTACCTCTGGCCCATGACCTGCTGCGGCGTCTTCCTGCCCGTCCTGGTCTACGCCCGCTTCCGCAACGACCCGGAGCTCGGCCCCCACGCGCGCCACGGCGTCTTCTTCGCCACCCTCTACACCCTGCTCATGATCGTCCTCGGGCTGGCCCATGGACTCCTGGGCCGCCTCGCCGACGACTGGGTCCCCGTCTCCATGGTCTTCTCCCTGATCACGATGGCCCTCGTCGCCACCCTGACCGGCTTCGGCTGGCGCTGGAGCCTCCAGGCGCTGCGCGGCGACGAGGTCGAGATCCCCGGCGTCACCGCCCTCCTGACCCGCCTCTGACCCCGCCTGGCGACGACGCACCCACAAGCCGCCACGGGCCGCGCGATCACACCCCCGCGCCAACCCCCTGGCCCGGCGATCTCCTGCATGGCCGACGATCAGCGCTGGCCGCCGAAGAGCCTCTCCAGCCGCGCCTCCTCGATCCGCACCGCGATCGTCCGCGCGTCGGCCACCGTCACCATCCCCGGCGGCAGGCCCTTCGGCTTTCGCACGTTCTTGGCCCGCGTCACCTGCACGTCCACCAGCGTATCTCGCCGACCCTTGGAGTAATGGGCCGCCAGCGTCGCCGCGTCCAGGAGCGTCTGCTCGTCTGCCTCCGCGCCACGCTCAAGCCGCACCACCACGTGCGCCCCGGCCAGATCCCGCGCGTGCAGCCACAGATCATTGCCGCGGGCCACCTTCAGCGTCAGCGTGTCGTTCGCCTTGCCGCCCTTGCCCACCAGGATCACCCGCCCAGACCGGCTGGCGAACTCCCGATAGGGCAGCGCCGCGCCGACCTCGCCCCGACGCCCCGGCGGACCCTGCGGCGGCCTCCCCAGCAGGCCCTGACCCTCAAGCCGCTCGGCGAGCGCCTCGATGGCCTCCGGCCCCTCGTCCTCGGCCGCGATCAGCGCCTCGGCCTCCGCCAGCGCCGCCTGGGCCGCGTCTCGCGCCCCCTCGACGGCCTCAAGCCGCTCCAGGATCGTCTCCTCGGCCGACTTGTACTTGCGGTAGAGCCGGAAGTAGCGCTCGATGTTGCCCTTCAGGTCCAGCGTCGGGTCCAGCGGCACCGACACCTCCGGCATCCCCTCGGCGTAGTAGTCCGGAACCATCAGCGACGACGACCCCTTGACCGCCCGCCCGTAGGCCGACTGCAGCAGCTCTCCCCAGCGACGCCACGCCGCCGCCTCCTCCGCCCGCTGGACATCCTCGCCGACCGCCTCCACCCGCCGCTCCAGCGCCTTGAGGTGGCGCCGCAGCCGCTTGAGCAGCTCTCGCCCGGCCGCCTCCCGCGACGCCCTCGCCGCTGAGGCCACCAGGTGCGCCTCCAGCGCCCTGGACCGCGACCCGTCCGCCGCCATCGCCTCCAGGCCCAGAGCGTCCTCCCAGGCGCGCTCGCGGACGCGCTCAGGCGGCTCGGGCGGCGGCTCCCAGGGCGACCAGACCTCCAGAGAGCGGCCGCCCGACGCCACCCCCGGCAAGAGCCGACCCAGGATCACCCCCTCCCCGTCAAGCAGGTAGAGGTTGCTCTGGCGCGCGGTCAGCTCCGCCACCAGCGCGAAGCGCGCGCGCGACCCCTCCGCGTCCACCCGGCGATCAAAGTCCAGCCGCAGGAGCCTGTCGTCCTGAACCTGACCCACCGACAGCAGCCGAGCGCCGACGAGCGTCTTGCGCAACAACATCACGAAGGCCGGCGGCTCGGACGGCTGCACCGGCTTGCGCGCCACCGCGTGCGCGCGGCTCGCCCCAGGCGACGCGCTCAACAAGATCCGGTGGTCCTGACCCTCGCCGCGAAAGCCGATCACCACGGTCTCGGCGTCCTGGCACCAGACCTTGCGCGCCACGCCGCCGACGGGCGCCGAGAGCTCGGGCAGGACGTGATGAAGCTGAGCCGCTGAGATCGTCATCGCCGAGCTGACCGGGGTTGGCCCCACCTCGCCGCGCCGACGCGCAGCGCACCATCGCGAGCCGCGCCGCAGATCGCCGCGCCGACGCCAGGAGCCGCGATCAACGCGGGGCGGAGGTGACGTAGAGGAAGCTGATGCACATCTCGTCGGTGGTCCCCTCGCCCCAGCGCACGTCCTGGGACTCGCGCTGCTGGAAGGTGTCAGGGGCGCCGTCGCCGTCGGTGTCAACGTTGACGAAGGGCTGGTTCTCGGCGCTGTTGTCCCACCGACACTCCATGAAGATGGCGTCGCCAGGGTCGACCCTCCTGGGCTCGGTGAAGGTGTAGGTCGCCTGCCAGTTGAAGTCCCAGCGCGGGATATCCAGCATGCAATCCTCGCCGCCCTGACGCATCACCGAGATCCGCGTCGAGGCCCCGAGGGTGTGCATGTGCAAGAAGGCCGAGTGGACCATGAAGGCACCGGCGGGGATGCGGTCCTGCGAGACGAAGTTGACGTAGCGGGTCACATCAAAGCCGAAGCTGTGGCGCACGTCGCTGTCCCCCTTGGGGATGAGCATCCCGTCACCGTCGAGCCACTCCGGGTTGGTGAAGGGCAGGAAGACAGCCTCGTCCTCGACCGAGTCCGCCAGGGTGAACTGGATCGAGGATCGATCGTCCTGGGCGTTCCCGCTCAGAGTGTTGTAGTGCATCTGGATGACGATCTTCGAACCCGGCACGATCCGGATCCCCGTGTCCTTCGGGAAGGAGATCGCGGCGGTGCCCGGAACCCAGGTCCCCAGCAAGGACGGGAAGTTGTCGACGCCCAGATCCCCGAAGGGGGTCCCGTAGCAGGTGTAGCCGACCCCCTCCTCTGCGGCGTCGAGGGCCTCGACCGTCGGCACCTTGTCGGGGGGGATGGCGAAGGCCAGCGCGTGGTGGACGATCGCGACATTACCGGGGGCGGCCTGGAAGCCGGTGACGAAGCGCTCCTCGGTCTCCTGCCAGTCCATGACGAAGCAGCGGTAGTCGTCCGGGCTCAGGCGAGGCTTGTAGGCCTCGGGCATGGTGATCGTCAGGTCGACGCGCGGCAGGTTCAGGCTCGGCGGGGTCACGGCCTCGGGCGCCGACGCTGGATCGCCGGCGTTCATGGGGCTCTCGAGCCACTCCAGCAGCTTCGACTTCTGCTCGGCGCTCATCGAGAAGTCGCCCTCGAAGCTGTTGCACGCCTCCGAGGGCTGCCACGGCGGCATGAGCCCGCTCTCCAGCGACAGCGCGATGCTCTCGCGCAGCATGACGACCTGCTCGTAGTCATCCAGGGCGAAGGGGGCCGGGCCGCCGTCGAAGTGGCACTGGTTGCACTTCGCGTCCAGCAAGGGCTTGATATCCTTGAAGAAGGTCAGCGCGCCCTCATTCGGATCGTTGTTCGGCTCGTTGTTCGGGTCGTTGTTCGGGTCGTTGTTGGACGGCGCGGGGTCCGGCGCCGGGCTCTTGCACGCGGCCAGGCTGGCGCAGGCCAACAGGGTCAGGGCGAGGGCCTTGAGAGGGGCTTTGATGGTCATGGCGTGGTTTTACCTCACTGAGCGGTGATGTACATGATCCCCAGGCACATCTCGTCGCGGGTCCCCTCGCCCCAGCGCACCTCCTGCGGCTCGGCCTGCTGGAAGCTGTCGGGGGTCCCGTCTCCGTCGGTGTCCATACGCAAGAAGGGCTGGTTCTCGGCGCTGTTGTCCCAGTGACACTCCAGGAAGAGCTTGTCGCCGGTGTTGAAGGTCTTGGGCTCCATGAAGCCATAGGAGTCCTGCCAGTTGAAGTCCCAGCGCGGGATCTCCAGCATGCACTCGTCGCCCTCGCCGCCGCGCTTGATGGCGATCTGGCCGCTCGTCCCGAGCGTGTGCATGTGCAGGGAGGCCGAGTAGATCTTGAAGGCGCCGTTGGGGATGGCCCCGTCGGTGACGGCGTCGAGGAAGTTGGTCGGGTCAAACTCGTAGCTGTGGACGACGTCCTTCTCGCCCGGCGGGATGATCATCGCGTTGCCCCGGATCCAGCCGAGGAAGTCCGTAAAGGGGAAGATGTAGGCCTCTTTTTCGACCGAGTCGGCCAGCGTGAACTCGATCGTGGAGCGATCCGGGCTCGGGTCGGCCGCCAGCGTGTTGTAGTGCATCTGGATCAACACCTTCGAACCCGGATCGACCCGGATCCCCGTCCCCGGCGGCATCAGCTTGGCGCTGGAGCCCGGCGCCCAGGCCCCGATCCAGTTCGTCCGGCTCCCGCCAGGGCCGCCGTAGCACGTGTAGCCCGCGCCGGGCTCGCCCGCGTCGAGCGCCTCGTACTCCTGGACCTGATCCGGGGTGATCAAGTAGGCGATCAGGTGGTGGACGATCGCCTGGTTGTCGGGCTTGACGTCGTAGCCGACGACGTACTTCGTCTCGACCTCGTCCCAGTCCACCAGGAAGCAGCGGTAATCGTCCGGGCTCGTCCCAGGCGGCGTGTACGCCTCCGGCAAGGTCGCCCGCAAGTCCACCCGGGAGAGCCCCGCCGGCGGCCTGACCTCGACCTGCGGCGACTGGCTCGGGTCGCCCTCGACCGCGCCCCCGTCGATCCAGTCGATCAGCCCGCGCTGCTCGGCCTCGCTCAGCGAGAAGTCCCCGTAATAGTCCGTGCACCCCTGGCCCGCCTGCCAGGGCGGCATGGTGCGCTCCTGAACAGCCAGGCGGATGCTCTCGCGCAGCGCCGAGACCTGGGCGTAGTCGCTCAGGGCGAAGGGGGCCGGGCCGCCGTCGAAGTGGCACTGGTTGCACTTCGCGTCCAGCAAGGGCTTGATATCCTTGAAGAAGGTCAGCGCGCCCTCATTCGGGTCGTTGTTCGGATCGTTGTTCGGATCGTTGTTCGGATCGTTGTTTCCCGGCTCGGGTTCAACAGGCTCCTTCGGCTCTCCGCCGCACGCCGCGAGCAACCCCATCAACACCGCCGCGCCCCACCACCTCGATCTCATCCCAATACCTCCAGGAGCTCCATGACACCGGCCAACCGCGCCGCCCTTCTCGGCGCGGATCCAAGATGTACTCCATTGTTGACCGAGGTTCAATTGTGTTTCAGGCCCTCCGCGGACCTTGTGCCTCAAGATGCGAGGGCGTGGCGCGCAGGTTCACGGGATCGGCCTGCTTCGTCATTTGAGGTGACGCGCTGGCGCCTTTGAGGGATGGTGGCGGATCGACGGCGCCACCTCGAACCGACCGCGACCTGGGGAGGACTTCATGGACACGATCATCGAGCGCGACGGAGCTTCGAGCCCATGAAGATCTACCTCGACGACGAGCGCCCCGCCCCGCAGGGGTGGACGCTGCTTCGATGGCCCGACGAGGTGATCGCGCGCCTTGAGGCCGGCGGCGTGACCCACCTGAGCCTGGACCACGACCTCGGAGACGACGCGCGCGGCACGGGCTACGACGTGATCGTCTGGATCGAGCGCGCCGTCGCCCTGGAGGGCTTCGAGCCGCCGCAGATCGCCGTCCACTCGGCCAACGCCGCCGCGCGAGGGCGCATGGAGCAGGGCGCGGCGGCCATCGAGCGGCTGGCCCGCGCCCGCGAGGCCCCCGTCGAGATCGTCGACTACGATCCGACCTGGCCGGCCCGCTTCGAGGTCGAGCGGGCGGCCCTGGAGGTGGCCCTGGGCCCCTGGCTGGCGCCCGGCCTCGGGGCCGCAGGCCCCATCGAGCACATCGGCAGCACCGCGATCCCCGGGATGCCCGCCAAGCCCGTGATCGACATCATGGCCGCGGTGACCTCGCTGGACGCCTCGCGCCCCGCGATCGACGCCGCCGCCTCCCTCGGCTACCTCCACTTCCCCTACAAGCCCGCGCTGATGCACTGGTTCTGCAAGCCCTCCCCGGCGCTGCGCACCCACCACCTGCACCTCGTCCCTCTGGCGGCCCCTCTGTGGCGAGAGCGTCTCGCCTTCAGGGACCGCCTCAGGCGCGACGCGGCCCTGGCCCGCGAGTACGCGGCGCTCAAGCGGGCGCTGGCCGAGCGCCACCGGCGCGACCGGGAGGCCTACACGGAGGCCAAGGGGCCCTTTGTCGCCCGCGTCCTCGGCCTGGAGCCGGTCTGAGCCGCGCGAGCCACCGGCGGCACCTCGCCGTCGGCCTCAGCCGGTGATCTGCCGATCAATCGCCGTCGGCCTCAGCCGGTGATCTGCCGCTCAAAGCGCGCCATCGCGCGCCGGGGGCCGGCGCCGTCGAGGCTCCGGGTGGCCTCGTCGGCGACGTCGATCTCGACGAGCAGACCCTCGACGTGATCGCCGAGCAGATCTCCGTCGGGAGACGCCACGCCGGCCTCTCCGAGCAGGCTGACGAGGTCCTCGATCATCAGGAGCTGGGTCGAGATCACCTCGCGCTGATCGCGGATCTCGGCCAGGCGCCTCAGGCGGCGCTCCAGCACCTGTCGGCGGGCCACCTGGGCGGCTCTGACGGGGGCCGAGGCGACCTCGATCTCGGCGGTGAGGCGGTCGACCTGTCGCTGGAGGGCCGGCCCGTCGACCGCGTCCAGGGCGCGATCGTGGACGGCCTGGGCGGTCAGCAGGTTCAGGAAGGAGGCCCGGAGCCCTTCGAGGTGGTCGTCGGCGCGGCTCGCCTGCGCGTCGGAGCGCTGGGAGGCGGCCTGGAGCTTGAGGGTCAGCGCGCGGTAGCGCTCGCGGGGGTCGGGGGGCAGCGCCAGGAGGTGCCCGTGTTCGCGCCGCTGGCGGCGAAGCTCGGCGCGGCGCAGGCGCTTGATCATGGCGCGGCGCTCGGCGTGGCGACGCAGCGGGGCCAGGTGCGGGGCCAGGGCGACCAGCGCGGTCAGCAAGGCCAGGGCGACCGCGAAGACGGCCAGCGAGCTCAGGAGGCCAGAGAGGATGAGCGCGCCGATGAGGGCTCCGAATCCCCAGGGGTCGGACGCCACCCCGAGCCGCACCCGCGCCGCAGAGAGCGACGGCGGCCGAAACGCCACGGACGAGTCCTTCATGTCTGCTCCAGGGTTGGCCGTCTGGCCTCAGTCCTCCGCCTGTTCGTACCCTTGTAGCTTCCAGACACCATCCTCTCGAATCAAGAGCACCCGATCGCCGTTGTCGAGCGGGAGCACGGCGCTGTCGCCGTCGGTGACGATCGCGTTGTCGATGCTGCCGCCCAGACCCGAGGCCAGCGCGTCCATCTCCTGAATGTAGACGGTGCGCCGCTCGTGGCTCAGGAGCGTCATCGCGCCCTCCAGGTCGCGGGCGGCCAGCGCGCGCAGCAGCGCCTCCAGCGTGTCGCGCGGGGTGTCCTGGCTCGACCGGGTCGGGGACTCCCGGCCGAGGAACCAGCCGCCCTCGACCCAGACGACGGGCGCGACGCTGCCGGCCACCGGCACCTGGGCCTCGATCTGGAGCGCGCCATCGACCTCGACCCGCCGGGCCAGCCGCCGCGACTGGTCGCGGATCGCGTCGTAATGCTGCTCGAAGTAGGCCGCAAAGCCATCCTCATCCAGGCCCATCCGGGCGGACTCGTCGAGCAGCCCCCAGACCTCGGCCGCGTCGCGATCCTCGACCGCAGCCTTGTAGGCCTCGATGGCGCCCGTCGGGTGCGGCGTCCTGTCAGACGCGCACCCCCACAGGCCCACCGCCACGATGAACATCACCCCCCACGACCGACCTGCTCCGCTCATCCCTGCTCCCCGCTGCGAGGCGCCCCGGCCCATGACCGCGGCCCGATCAGGATCATAGCACGGACGCCCTTTGACCCCAATTGCGCTTGGAGTTGAACGTCCCCGCCGGCCTCTGATATTCTCTGCGCGAGAGCGCGCCGGGCGCGCTCGCTCTTGAAGAACTACGAGGAGCCCCCCAGATGCCTCATCAATGCCAGGCCTGTGGTCATGAGCTGACCCTTGAGGTCAAGGTCGCGCGCCTTGACCGCTGCGACAACTGCGACGCCGACCTTCACTGTTGCAAGAACTGTCGCTTCTACGACGAGGGCGGCGACCGCTGCCGCGAGGACATCAGGAACTTCGAGCGCTACCGCGATCGGGCCAACTTCTGTCAGTCCTTCACCTTTCGAAACACCGAGAGCTCCCGCGCCGACGAGATCCAGGACGCGCGCTCAAGGCTCGCCGCGCTCTTCAAGAACATTTAGGGGCACCGAGGCGACCGCACGATGTCCCAAGACACAGTACCTGGAGCCCGCCCGGAGGCGCTCCAGAAGATCTTCTGCAACAGGACGCTGAACCTGCGCACGCTGCGGGCCATCGGCTACGACATGGACTACACCCTCATCCACTACCACGTGGACGAGTGGGAGCGGTGCGCCTTCGAACACCTGCGCCTCAAGCTCCTGGAGCGCGGCTGGCCAGTCGGGGCGCTGGTCTTTGACCCCAGGGCGATCCTCCGGGGCCTGCTCGTCGACATCCAGGAGGGCAACATCGTCGAGGCCAACCGCTTCGGCTTCGTCAAGAGCGCCTGCCACGGCATGCGGCGCCTCGACTACGCCGAGCACCGCAAGCTCTACAGCCGCGTCGAGGTCAACCCCGCCGACCCTCGCTGGAACTTCCTGAACACCTTCTTCTCCGTCTCCGAAGGCTCGATGTACCGCCAGCTCGTCGACCTCCTCGACGACGGCCAGCTGCCCGGCGTGCGCAGCTACGAAGACCTCTACAAGCAGGTCCGCAGCAGCCTCGATCAAGCCCACATGGAGGGGCAGCTCAAGGCCGACATCATCGGCGACCCCGACCGCTTCGTCGAGCTCGACCCCAACACCCCCCTGGCGTTGCTCGACCAGAAGATGTCCGGCAAGAAGATCGTCCTGATCACCAACTCGGAGTGGCCCTACACCCAGGCCATGATGACCTACGCCTTTGACCGCTTCCTGCCCGACGCGATGACCTGGCGAGATCTCTTCGACCTCATCATCGTCGCGGCCCGCAAGCCCGACTTCTTCGACTCTCGCCTGCCCTGCTTCGAAGTCGTCGACGAGCAGGGCCTCCTCAAGCCCAACGTCGGCAAGCTCAAGCCCGGCAGGATCTACCACGGCGGCCACGCCGGCATGGTCGAGGCCTGCCTGGGCGTCTCGGGCCACCACATCCTCTACGTCGGCGATCACGTCTACGGCGACGTCCAGGTCTCCAAGAGCCTCCTGCGCTGGCGCACCGCCCTCGTCGTGCGCGAGCTGGAGGGCGAGCTCCAGGCCATCGAGGACTTCAAGCAGGATCAGGCCACCCTGGCTGGGATGATGATCCGCAAGACCGACATGGAGCGCCAGCTCTCCGAGCTGCGCCTCCAGATCCAGCGCCACGAGCGCGCCTACGGCCCGCCGCCGGCCGACCCCATCGAGGCGCTGCGCGCCCGCTTCAACAGCACGCGCGCCGTCCTCGTCGATCTGGACCGCCAGATCGCGCCCCTGGCCGAGCGCGCCAGCAAGGTCGGCAACGAGGAGTGGGGGCTGCTGCTGCGCGCCGGCAACGACAAGAGCTACATGGCCCGCCAGCTTGAGCGCCACGCCGACATCTACACCTCGCGCGTGTCCAACTTCCTGGCCGAGACGCCCTTCAGCTACCTGCGCTCGCCGCGCGGCCTCCTGCCCCACGACCAGGATCGCTGAACCAGGCCCACCACCAGCAACACCAGCAGCCCCCCCGCGCCCCCCTGACCCCCGACCGGCACCGCGCAGCCCTCCTTGGGCGCCGCCGGCGCTGGGACAGGCTCGGGCTCGACCACCGGCTCAGGCTCCGGCTCAGGCTCCGGCGCCGCGTCCGGGTCGGCCACGCAGCGATCCTCGGCGCAGATCTTGCCCCGGTTGCAGGCGATGATCGAGCAGGGCTCCTCGATCTTGACGTCCACCAGGATGTCCTCGCCGTCCAGGCGCACCTTCGTCACCGAGACCCCCGTCACCGACCCGTCGTAGCGGTTGGAGGAGAAGGCCTTGTTGTCCGGCGTCAGCGGCAGGAAGTTGATCGTGTTGGGCAGGAACTCGTCGCCGGGCAGGAAGAGATCCTCCCGGTCGTTGCGGCGTCCATTGCGGCTCTGGAGGCTGAAGCGCCCGTCGGCCTGCTCGTTCATCAACATCGGCGCCCAGGGCGTGCAGTTGACGCAGTTGAGCAGCCTCAAGGGCCACGTCCCGTCCCGACCGTCCGGGTACTCGCGCAGGTTCACGTGCACGATCGACAGCCCCCTGCCCTCAAGGTCCCCATCCACATAGTCCCCGCTCACAACCCCCCGATTCTCCAGCAGAAAATACTCCTCCCCCTCGCCGAGCTGCACGGCCTCCCCCGAGTCGCCCGCCGGCGGCAGCCTCAAGCCCTCGATCGTCTCCCCCGTGCGCACGATCCGAGGCTCGATCCACCCCGCCGCCGCCCGGCTGAAGGCGTCCATCGCCGGCGGATCGGTCTCGTAGAGCCACTCCCCCATGGCGCTGTACTGGTAGCCCTGGGTCTGGCCGGACTCGTCGTAGAGGTCCGCCCACCCGAGCAGGTGCCCGAACTCGTGCAGCGCCACCAGCGGCGACTCGGCGATCCCGACGATGTTGATCTTGATCCCGTCGACCTCGATCGGCCCCTCGCGCCGCAAGAAGAAGACCGGCAGCGCGATGCCCCCGAAGTTGATGTTGTGCAGCAGCAGCACCCCGTCGATCCACCCGTCCGGATCGCCGTCGAGGCCGTTGAGATCGTAGCGGGAGAAGTCCACCCCCTGCTCCTCGTCGGCCCGCCGCACGATCTCCTCCAGCAAGGCCAGCCCCACCTCCAGCGAGTCCAGCGCGTCGTTCGGCGTCCCGCCATCGTCGGGGATGCCATTGCGCGGGATGCGGCAGTTTCGAAAGCCGAAGTAATCCTCCGGCAGCGGGCAGCCCTCGAAGCGGATCGGGTCGATGACATCCACCTCGGGCGTGTAGGCCCCAAGGCTCATCCTGCGGTAATAATTGGAGAAGTTGACCCCGGTGGCCTCGGGGTCGTTGGCGAAGAAGGCCCGGACGGCCTCCATGTCGAGGGGCTCGAAGCCCTCGACCTCCATCGTGAGCACGACGATCCGCGAGCGCCCGAGGCTGGGCACCTTGGCCGGGCCGATGTCGTCCGTCCGAGCGAAGTGATCGATGAAGTCGGCCTGCGCCGGGGTCGCGGCCAGCGCCGCCCAGGTGAGGCCAAGAAAAGCAGACGCCGCGACCAGGGCGGCGAGGGAGATGTCACAGGGTGATCTCATCGGTCTCCTCGCGGGCTGGCGCGGCGTCTGCGGGCCTCATGTCGTGGGCGCTCTCAGGTCGTCGGGGCCTCGGCGATCATGTTGGGGCTCTTGAAGGCCTTGGGGCGCTTGGCGGACTGGCGGACCTCGACGATCCCGCCGTTGGGGCCAGGGACGCCGCCCTTGACGATGATCAGGTTCTTCTCGGCGTCGATCTCGATGACGTGCAGGCTCATCACCGTCGAGCGGCAGTTGCCGTGCTGACCGGGCATGCGAAGGCCGGGCAGGACGCGGGCGGGGTCGGCCGAGGAGCCGATCGAGCCGGCGTGCCGGAAGTTCTCGTGGGTACCGTGGCTCTCGCTGCGGGCGCCGTGGAAGTTGTGGCGCTTCATGACGCCGGTGAAGCCGCGGCCCTTGGTGGTGCCCGAGACGTCGACGTAGTTGCCGGCCATGAACATGTCGCCAGGCCCGATCTGGGTGCCGACCTCGAAGGCGTCAAGCTCGGTGGGCTTGACCCGGAACTCGCGCAGCACCTTGACGGGATCGACGCCGACCTTCTGGAAGACGCCGACCATCGGCTTCGTCATCCTCCAGCGGGGCTCGGTGCCCTCCTTCTCGTGCTTGTGGACGGAGCCGAAGCCCAGCTTGACGGCGTTGTAGCCGTCCTTGCCCTCGGCCGTCTTCTTCTGGATGACGGCGTTGGGGCCAGCCTCCAGGACCGTGACGGGGTAGACCCGGCCGTCCTGGGCGAAGAACTGGGTCATGCCGATCTTCTTGGCGATCAAACCTTTCATGTTGAGCCTCCTTGTTGTGAGCCCTCTGCGACCATCACCCGGAAGTAGGGAGCGGGTCGCCCGCCGCGCGAACGCAGGCGAGGAGCCGAAGCGCCGCGCAACATAGTGCCATTGCTCGATAAGATCAAGCGCAGAGCCACAGGCGCGTCGCGGCGGGCATGTTGAGCCGGGCCGGAGCCCCGCGCGGACGCTATTGGCAGACGTTGACCGTGTCGGTGATGTCGTCCAGCTCGCTCGGGGTGCCGCGATCGTTGACGGTCAGCTCGGCGGGGTCGCAAAAGCGCAGGCCGTCGCAGTCCGCGGAGTTCGCGCAGATCGTGAAGCAGAAGTCGCTTGAGCCCGCGTCGACGCAGAAGTCCGAGGCGCACTGCGCGTCGGTGCTGCAGGAGCCACCTCGGCCGCGGCCTCCAGGGTTGAAGGCGTCGAAGCAGCGCAGCTCAAAGGCATTGCGGAAGCGGTTGGAGGACGGGTAGCAGATCTCCCCCGAGGGGCAGCCGGAGTCGTTGGCGCAGGCCCCGAAGCTGCCGAAGTCGGGCTGGCAGGCCGAGGTCGAGTCGTAGCGGTCGTCGTCGGCCGGCACGGTGTCTTGATCGAAGGTCAAGAAGACGCTGTTGGGGTAGCAGATCGTGTCGCCATTGCAGCCGCGGTTCGACCCCACCTCGCAGACCCCGTAGCAGACCCGGGTGCCCGAGAGGGTGTTCAGGCAGAAGTCGCTGCCGCAGTCGGCGTCCACGGTGCAGCTCTGGCCCGCCCGACCTGCCCCCCCCGGCCCCTGCACGCAGGCCGTAATGATCTGGTTGGGGGTGTTGGGGTCCTCGACGGGCAGGCAGAAGAGGCCCTCGGCGCAGTCCAGATCGGAGGCGCAGGCCGGCGGCGGCGGCACGCAGATCTGGATCTCCTGGGCGCCGGGCTCCTCGCCGATCGTGACGCCCTCGCAGGTCGTGCCCTGGGTGCAGTCGTTGTCGGCCAGGCAGGCGCCGTAGCAGACCCCGCCGTCGAGGCACAGGCCGGTGCGGCAGTCGTTGTGGTCCTCGCAGGGCGCGCCGGGGCCGGCCGCGCCCCAGGCGGGCCGACAGGCGCCGCCAACGACGTCGTCCTCGAACGCCAGCGTGCAGACCTCCTGGACGCAGGCGCCGTCGCGCCCGCAGGCGGCCCCCGTGCCCTGGGACCAGTCGCAGACCTGATGGGTGGAGGTCACGTCGTCGTTGGGATCGTCGGGCGTGCCGGCGTCGTCGATCAGGAAGGTCTCCTCGGCGCAGTCCGTGTTGGCCGGCGCGCAGTCGCCCTCCGAGGCGCAGGCCCCCAGGCAGCGCCGGTAGGTGTCGCCGACGCAGACCCCCGAGGCGCACTCGGCGTCCTCGGCGCAGGCCGCGCCGGCCGGGCTGTCCCCCGCCCTCTCGACGCAGATCGCCAGCAGCCCGTCGCCCACCGGGACGATCCCGCAGACCTCGCCCTCGACGCAGTCGGCGTCGCGCGTGCAGGGCGCGATCTGGAGGCAGGCCGCCACGCTGAAGCTGTGTCCGGGCAGCGGCGTCACGGGCACCGTGCGGCACTGCGCGCCGTCCAGGGTGCAGTCGCCGTCCTCGGCGCAGGCCCCGAAGCACACCCCCAGCAGGCAGAGGCCCGAGGCGCACGCCCCGTCGTCCTCGCAGGACGCGCCGGCCTCCTCCTGGCCGACCCGATCCACGCAGACCGTCACCAGCGCCTCGTCGGCGTCGTTGGAGGGCGCGCAGGCCTGGCCCTCGGCGCAGCCGGCGTCCGAGGTGCAGGGCGGCCCGGGCAGCGCGGAGATGCACGCGGCGGCGAAGTAGTCGCACCACTGCCCCTCCCCGCAGGTCTGATCGCCGCAGACCACCGGCGGGCTCACGCAGGCCCCACTCTCAGGGTCGCAGACCCGGCCCTCGGGGCAATCGTCGTCGCCCTGACAGCGGGCCGCCTCGCAGACATGGCGCGCCACGTCGCAGACCTGCCCGACCATGCAGCCCTCGTCGGTGTGGCAGCCAGCCGCGCAGACCCCTCCCTCGCAATACTGATCGTCCCGACAGTCGCCGTCGACCTCGCAGTCGTCGCCAGGGTCGTTGTTGGGATCGTTGTTGGGATCGTTGTTGGGATCGTTGTTCGGCTCGTTGTTGGGGTCGTTGTTGGGCTCGTTGTTGCCGAAGCTCTGGCAGACCCGATCGACGCAGAAGGTGCCAACGGGGCAGTCAAAGTCCGTCGAGCAGAAGGTCGCCGCGACACACACGCCGTCGAGGCAGGCGCCGTCGGCGCAGTCCGCGTCCTCCTCGCAGACGGCGTCGACCCCGGTGCCGACGGCGCACCCCCCCAGGACAAGCGGCGCGATCGCCAGCATCAGCGGCCCAAGAACCCTCAACAACTTCTTCATGTCTCTCATCCACCACATCGACATTCCACAAAGCGCTCGACCGTCTCCGGAGACTCTAGAGGATGAGGGCCCGGATCTGCAAACAAAGCCAACGACAAGGGAAACGCCGCGGCGTCGGCCAGCGCCCCACGCTCCTCGCACCGCCCCGTTGGGGCGGGCTCGTCGGGTGGGGCTGGAAATCCGGTGTGGGCTGCGCCCTGTCGGTCGCAGGCCCCCGCACGACCCAAGTCGACACCAGGGGAGTGAAAACCCCAATCCACAGGCCCACTTCGACGCGCTGATCGTCCCCGGCGATCCGCTGTCGACCGCCCGCCGGCCTGCGCCCGACAGGGCGCAGCCCGCCCCGCGCATCCAAGCCCTACCCGACGAGCCCGTCCCCGCAGGGGGCGGTGCGAGGAGCGTAGGGCGTCGGGCGTTGACACCTCGGGGCCATGTTTATAGGTTGAGCCCCCCGATCGGAGCGCAGATCGGACGCCCCCCCGCAAGAGGCCACAGCAGCACCCCATGGCACAGCTTAGAATCGCAGACACGCCGGTTGACCTGATCGACCTGCTCAAGAACAAGGCCGAGACGATCAGCGGCGCCGAGACCCCGATCGAGACAAGCGGCCACGGCCTCAAGCTCTACATCGAGACCTACGGCTGCCAGATGAACGTGGCCGACTCGGAGCTGATGGGGGGGATCCTGCTCTCGCACGGCTACGCGGTGGCCGAGGGCCTTGAGGACGCGGACGTGATCCTGGTCAACACCTGCGCGGTGCGCGAGAAGGCCGAGGAGCGGGTCTTTGGCCGCGTCGCGACGCTGAGCGGGATCAAGAACCGGCGCAAGGGCGTCGTGCTGGGGGTGTGCGGCTGCATGGCCGAGCACCTCCGGGAGCAGCTCACCGAGCGGGCGCCCTACGTCGACCTCGTCGTCGGGCCGGACGCCTACCGGCGCCTCCCGGAGCTGGTCGCCCGCGCCCGCCAGGACGACTTCGACCCCATCATCGACGTGCGCCTGGATCGCGGCGAGACCTACGAGGGGATCACGCCCGTCCGCCAGGAGGGCACCTCGGGCTGGATCACGATCCAGCGCGGGTGCGACAAGTTCTGCACCTTCTGCATCGTGCCCTACAGGCGGGGCCGGGAGCGGGGCGTGGCCCCGCGCGAGATCCTCCGCCAGGCCCGGCAGCTGGCCGAGGCCGGGGTCAAGGAGGTCACGCTGCTGGGCCAGACCGTCAACTCCTACCGCTACGAGGGCGTCGACTTCGCCGACCTGCTGGCCGCCGTGGCCCAGATCGACGGCATCGAGCGGGTGCGCTTCACCAGCCCCTACCCGGTGGACTTCACCCCGAAGCTCATCGAGACGATGGCCCGCGAGAAAAAAGTATGTAATTACATACACATGCCCGTGCAATCAGGCTCGGACAAGGTCCTGTCCGAGATGCGCCGGGGCTACACGGTCGACGAGTACAGGGGGCTGGTGGCGGCGCTGCGCGCGGCCATCCCGGGGCTGGCGATGTCCACGGACGTCATCGTCGGCTTCCCCGGCGAGTCGGAGGAGGACTTCGCCCAGACCGTGGCGCTGATCAAGGAGCTGCGCTTCGACTTCGCCTACCTCTTCAAGTACTCCGAGCGCGAGGGCACCTTCGCCCACAAGCGCATCGAGGACGACGTGCCCGAGGCCGTCAAGGGTCGGCGCCTCCAGGAGATCATCGAGATCCAGGAGGCGATCTGCGCCGAGGTCACCGCCGCGCTCGTCGGCCAGACCTTCGAGGCGCTGATCGAGGGCGACAGCCGCAAGAACGCCGACGAGTGGGTCGGCCGCACGGGCACCTTCAAGCCCGTCATCTTCCCCAAGACCGAAGGCACGAGCCCGGGCCAGATCGTCGCCGTCCGGATCACCTCGGCCTCGTCACACACCCTGCGAGGAGAGATCGCATGAAGCTGCTCAAAGCCCTGAGCGAGACGCCGGGCGCCCCTGGCCGCGAGGAGCGGGTCCGCGCGCTGCTGCGCCAGCACGTCGAGCCCATCGCCACCGAGGTCACCGAGGACGCCATGGGCAACCTCTTCGCGTGGCGGGCGGCCCGCAAGAGGACCGAGGCCAGCCGCCGCGTGATGCTGGCCTGCCACATGGACGAGATCGCCTTCTACGTCCGCAGCGTCGACGCCAGGGGCTTCATCCGCCTCCAGCAGCTCGGCGGCTTCGACGTCCACAACCTCTACGCGCGGAGGGCGCTCATCCAGACCCGCTCGGGCGACCTGATCGGCAACCTCAACCCCGGCGGCCGCCCCGTCCACATCCAGACCGAGGACGACAAGAAGCGCAATGTCCGGATCATCGACCTGATCATCGACACCGGCCTGCCCGCCGACGAGGTCCGCGCGAAGGTCAAGCCCGGCGACCCCGTCACCCTCATCGCCGACTTCGTCGACTTCGGCCAGCTTGTCTCCGGCAAGTGCCTCGACAACAGGATCGCCTGCTGGACCGGCGTCCGCGTCCTGGAGCGCCTGGCCGAGATCGAAGACCTCGCCCACGACGTCTGCGTCTGCTTCACCGTCCAGGAGGAGATCGGCGTGCGCGGCGCCACCGTCGGCGCCTTCCACGTCGAGCCCGACATCGGCATCGCCGTCGACGTCACCCTGGCCGTCGATCACCCGGGCATCCCCGAGGAGGAGCAGATCACCCGCCTCGGCGGCGGCGTCGCCATCAAGATCATGGACAGCTTCTCCATCTCCGACCGGGGCCTCGTCGACGCCTTCATCGACGTCGCCGAGCGACAGAGCATCCCCTACCAGCTCGAGATCCTCCCGCTGGGCGGCACCGACGCCGGCGCCCTCCAGCGCGCCCGCGCCGGCTGCAAGGCCATCACCCTCTCCGTCCCCTGCCGCTACGTCCACACCGTCACCGAGACCGTCCACAAGGACGACCTCAAGGCCGCCGTCGACCTCATCGTCGCCTACCTCACCCGATAACCACCGGCCCGCTCAGCGCGGGATCGGCGGGCAAGGAGGGGCAGATGCGAAGGAGGGCTGCCTCAGGGGTGGGGCCGCAGGCCGCCGATCATGACCCAGATCGTCTCCTCGATCACGTCCTCGGCGTAGACGCCCGCGGCGACGAGCTGCTGGGGGTTGCTCAGGATCAGCAGCATGCCGTGGAAGCAGCCGATCAGGGTCGCCATCATGACCTCGACCTTGCCCGCGCGGACCTCGCCGCGCATCTGGCCCTCGGCCAGCAGGCCCGAGAAGATCGCCTGCTTCTTGCTGTTCTGGCGCACGAGCAGCTCGACCAGCGTCGGGTCGACCTTCCCGGTGGGGATGCGCATGCGGATCACGTCGATGTAGACCAGGTAGAGAGGGACGTCGCGGCAGGCCATCTCGAACCAGCTCCGGCCGATGGACTCGAGGTTGTCCAGGACAGAGCCCTGCTCGACGGCGGCCTTGGAGAGCGTCTCCATCAGCGGGGCGTTGAGGCGCTCGAAGACCTCGGCGATCAGCGCCGAGGGGGTCGGCAGGTGGCGACACAGGATCAGGGCCTCGACGGGGGTGAGCCCGGCGATCTCGACGACGCGCCCCAGGGTGACGGCCTCCAGGCCCGCCTCGACGAGGAGATCGCGGGTGGCCAGGAAGGCCCGATCCAGCGCGCCTATCGAGAGCCCTTCGAACTCCGAGGGCCCGTCGACCAGATCGGCGCCCTGGGCGCTCAAGACCGGCCGCGGCCCCATCCGCTGCATGGCCTCGCGGATGACCGACTCGACAAGCTGCTCGTAGGTCTGCCCCCCGATCCGGGCGATGCCCTGCCCGGTCAACAGAAACTCACCGGTCTCTTCTTTGATGTCCGTCACCGTGACCGCTCCCTTCAGGGCAGGCCTTGCTCGCCGTGATGATCGATGCCCAAGGATCAACCTCACCATCGGCGAAAAGCGCGGGGCCCTGAAAAACCCCTTGGGACAGCTCCAAGGCCATGTAGATGCGCACTTGAAGGTCAGTGTTACGCCGAGGGGTGGACAAGTCAAGCACAGGGAGGGCGGATCAGAACTGGAGGGCGAGGTTGATGGACCAGTTGAAGTTGATCGACTCCTCGATGCGGAAGCGGTTGCCGACGGCGTCGACGTTGGGGTTGTGCTGGGGGTTGCGCTCGTTGGGATCGTCGAACTTGACGGTGATGTCCTCGTCGAGTTCGGAGTCCACGCCGGTGCGGGCGGTGGTGATGAAGTGCTCCTGGATGTGCTCGACGCCCAGGCGGGCGCCGAAGAGCACATAGGGGGTCGGCTGGAAGGAGAGCCCCAGGTGGGCGCCGAAGGTGGCGTAGGCCTCGTAGTCGAGGATGCCGTCGTGTGAGAAGGGGATCTGGCCCACCTCGGCGACGTTGGGATCAAAGACGGGGCCGCCCTCGGAGTTGGCGGGCTGATCGAGGATCCAGCGGCAGGCCGCGCGGTTGATCGTCGTCCGATCGGCGTTCTGGTTGGGGTCGCGCACGACCTCGATGGCCTCGCGGATCTGATCCGGGGTCAGGCCATTGCACTCGGAGCTGTTCAGGGCGTCAGAGAGCGGGTTGTAGTCGCGGCCCTCGGCCGTGTAGCCGTAGGTGACGCCGAGATCCAGGACGAAGCGCTGGCCGACCTCGGCCTTCTCGTGCAGGATGAACTCGGAGCCGAAGCTGATCTCGGCCCTCTGGCCGGGCTCGACGAGGGTCTGGCCGACGCTGACGTCCTCAAAGAGCGACTCGCTGGCCACGAAGGGCACAGAGGCGTTCACCGAGAAGTAGGGCTCCAGGTACTTGAAGCGCTTGGAGGCCGCCACGGTCCACTTGAGCTCGTGCACGCCCCGACCGACGCCCTCATTGCCCGCCTGGGCGATCTCCCCCGTCGGGAGCAGGTAGTCGAAGCCCAGCTTGAGGGTCGCCTTGGTTTCGTCGCGCGCGTGGTTGAAGGGCGCCCAGGCGAAGCCCAGCGTCATGTCCCCGAAGCCCTTGCGCTGAACCCCCAGGTTCCCCTCTCCGGCCAGGCTGAAGTAGCGGAAGGTCGTGAAGCTCTGGCGGTTGAGATCGGTGGCCCCGTTGTCGGTGATGTCCCGCACGATCCGATCGTCCGAGGGATCGACGGAGGAGTTCTCCGGGCTGACCGGGTCGGCCCCCAGCCCCGCGTCCGCGTCCGCGTAGCGCAGGATGCGCTGGTCGCTGAAGACGATCGGGAAGGTCGCGTGCAGCTCGACGTCCTTGAAGACCCCGATGCGCAGATCGATGTCCAGGGTGTTGATCTGCCGCTCGTACTCCATCTCCTTGCGGAAGACGACGCTGGGCTCGGCGCAGCGGTTGTCCAGCCTCGGGAAGCGGGCCTGGGCCTCGGCCGAGGCGTTCGGATCGCAGGGGTACTCCCTCCGGATGATCGCCGCCTCGCGCCGCTGTCGAAAGCGCGGCGACAGCGTCAAGTCAAAGGGGTCTTCGCCGTCGGCCGCGTCCAGGACGTCCGTCACGTCGGCCGCGTGCGCCGCCGAGCCGCCCGGCGCGATCAGCCCCTCGGAGGCCAGCAAGGCCCCCAACCCCAGCAAGGCCCCCAGCGGCAAGGTCGAGAGCGCGGGCTGCCCCCACGGCCTCGGGCTCGCCGCGCGACCCCCCAGCCTGGACACCCCGGGCGCCCTCTCCCCCGCCGATCCCTGGATCGCGCGCTCAATCATCACCTCGGCTCCTGGATCCTGGCCCGCCTGCGGGCCTGCCTGGGTCACGGGGCGGCGTTCGCCGCCGACCCCGAGCTTCTCCTGATGACGGGCCGCCATCAACTATTTCTTCTGGACGTCCTTGAGCTCGTCGGACACCGCCTGCAGCAGCCCGCCGGGCGTCTTGTCCCCAAGGAACTTGCGGCCGTTGATGAAGAAGGTCGGCGTCGAGTCGACGTTGGCCGCCGCGCCCTCCTGCTTCTCCTTCTCGACCCGCTCGGCCACCGCCGCGTCCTTCCAGTCCTTGAGGAACTGATCCATGTTCAAGCCCAGAGCCTGGGCCAGCGACCGGATCTTCTCCTCCGAGAGCGACTTCTGGTTGTCGAAGATCAGGTTGTACATCTCCCAGAACTTGCCCTGCTTCTGCGCCGCCAGCGTCGCGCACGACGCGCTGAAGGAGTGCTCGTGCGTCCCGAGCGGGAAGTGCTTGTAATAGACGACCACGTCGTCGCCGTGCACCGTGAGCACCTCCTTGACGATCGAGCGCGCCATGTTGCAAAAAGGGCACTCGAAGTCCGCGAACTCGACGATCACCACCGGCGCCTTCGGGTTGCCCAGGTAGGCCACGCCCTCCAGATCGAAGTCGTGCTTCTTGTAGGACGAGTCGATGTACGCGCCCAGCGCACCGAGCGCGTCCCGCTCGCTGTTGCCCTCCTTGAGCTTCTGCATCACCGTCATCGCGCCGCTCATCGCCAGCCCGCACTGCGTCTCGACCTTCTGCAGGCACTCGTGCATCGACACCGACGACTTCGGACACGGGCACAGCTGCGCCTTCGTGATCCGCACCAGCGCCTCGCGCTCCTTGTTGCTGAGCAAACCCAGGGGCAGCTCCGGGTAGAGCCCCTCCGAGATCTGCGAGGCCTCAGGGGGCGCCTTGGACGGCTCGCCCGACCCCTCCTCGCCCGGCTCGGCGACCTTGCGCGCGTCCGGCAGCGCGACCTCGCCGTGGTTGTTGCAACCCGCCGCACCCAGGACCGCCGACAGGGCGATCGTCGAGGCGACCAGGACCCTCAGAACTCGATGCATGGTTCCACTCTGAATCTTTGAGAACACTCTCACCATCACCCCGCAGGCGCGACGACCAGGACGAGATCCCCTGAACCCACGCTCACAGCCTCGCGTCCCCCGCGGGCGCGAGGGCAGACTATATGCCCCAAGGCCGCCCTCAGGCAAGCGCCACCCTCGCGCCGCCGGTCTGCGCGACCCCTCGACCTCCCCTTGACCCTCGGGCCGCCCACGCCGGCGCTCGACCTGCCCACCGCGCTCCCCGACCTCGACCCCACGGCCACCGCGTCCTTGACAGCCCCTCGACCCTTCGACATATTGTCTGGCGCGCTGCGGGGCTGATCGACTCCAACCCCGCGCGCCATCCCAGAGTTTCGACGAGATAAGGAGAGTTGGCATGGCGACCTTCAAGTTCAACGCAATTCAGCGCTACGGCAAGCTCTACGGCGCCCTCTTCAAGGCCACCGACGCCCCGCTTGACCCCTTGCAGAACGCCGCGCTGGACAACAACGCGGACCTGGCCTCCTGGCTCTCGGACCAGATCGCCGCCAACGGCCTCGACGAGGAAGAGGACACCGTCATCTTCCGCAACAACTCCTACAACGACTTCGTCGCCCTCGAGCGCGCCGTCCGCATGGCCAGCTACTGACGCTCGACGCCGACAACAACCAACGACCGCTGCAGGGCACACGCCCCGCAACGACAGGGCTCAAAGCCCAAACCCAACGGGCCAAAGGCCCACTCTGATGATGGAGATCCCCAATGGGACGTGGTGACGCGCGCAACTCGCCGAAGATGAAGAGCATTCGCAGCCGCAACCGCAAGAAGGCCCGCCTCAGGCGCCGCCTCCTCGAGGCCAAGGCCGCCCGCTAGAGGGCCGATGGGTTTGAGCGACCGTGGCCGACCAGGCCGACGGGAGTCAAACCCATCGACGCTCTGGACCTGCCCCCCGGCCGGTTCGTCCGCGATACGCCGCTGACGAACCCGCCAGGCCCCCCCTACCTCCCGATCACCATCGTGACCGCCGCGGCCGACTCCAGGTCTCCGGCCTTCTTGACGTCCACCCTCACCTCGTCCGAGGTGTCGAAGTACAACACGTCCATCGGGCAGACGTCGATGCAGATCCCGCATTGGATGCAGGCCGAGTTGGCGTTGTCGAAGGGCTCCTGGTTCTTGGCAAAGGCCATCACGTCCACCCCCACCTGACAGTGGCGGCTGCACAACGTGCACGTGATGCACTTGTCGTTCGACCGGATCTTGAGCTTGCCGTACCACCCCGCCAGCAGCCCGTTGAGCGCCGCCAGCGGACACCAGTACCGACACCAGACCTTGCCCCCGAAGAAGGGGTAGAGCGCGATCGGGATCACCGCCACCAGCCAGAAGTCCACGATGTAATCGTAGGCCACCCACCAGCCGTTGTTCCCCTGCGTGTCAAAGGCCCCCACCACCACCATCGTCACCAGAAAGGCCGCCACCAGCACCGCCACGCCCTGAAACTCCCACGCCCGCGACCTCGGGCCCTTCGCCGACAGGTGCCGCCACCTGTCCCCCAGCGTCTCGGCCAGCCCCCCGCACCCGCATATCCACGTGCAAAATCGCTTGCCGTGCCACCTCGACGCCAGGGGGATCGCCACCAGCGTCCCCACCAGCCCCGACCCCACGAAGGTGTAGATCACGTACTTCGGCACACCCTCGTACCACCAGAAGAAGGTGTTGAAGAACAAGGGCCAGGGCTGGTACAGCCCCCACGCCCGCCACGCGTGCTGCAGCGTAAACGCCTGCACCGCAACAGCATTGACGATGATGAAGAAGGCCACCTGGAAGAAGATCAGCGACGCGTAGCGCCACCGCTGGTAGCTCGGGTTCCGCGCGATCCCTCGCCAGCGCACGAAGGCCAGCCACCCGAAGCCGATCATCAACACCGTGTACGCGAAGCTGTACAGGTAGCCCTGCTGGAAGCCCAGATCCCCCAGCATCGTCCGGTAGGCCCCGTCATCAAAGAGCCACCGGAAGGGCAGGAAACAGACCCCGAACATGGCGTTGATCACCGACCGGTAATCGTCCCGCTCGATCAGGTGGTTGAAGGGCCACGAGTGGACGACCTTCGGGTACTTCTTGAGCGCGTAGAGCGAGTAGACGAAGAGGCTCACCAGCGCCAGCATCGCCCACCGCTGCGCGTCCCAGGTCGCCTCCAGCTTGATCCCGATCTTCTTGAAGAAGCCCAGCGGCAGCTCCGCCCCGATCATCTCGAAGACCAGATCGTTGCCCACACGGCGCTCCTGACCCCCCGACTCGAAGCGCACCGCGCCCTCCTCGATCGCCTTGAGCCGGGCGCCGAAGTGCAGATCCACCTGACCGGCCGCCGCCGCCGCCAGCACCGCGTCCGCATTGCGCTTCTTCGGGTAGATGAAGGACTCGTCGATGGTCACCATCGTGACCTCGTTGCGCCCCACCAGCGCCAGCGCCGCCTCGCAGGCCACGTCCCCGCCCCCGTACACGAAGACCCGCTGCCCCTCGATCTCCGACGGATCGCTCATCGTATGGTGGATCCGCCCCGCGTGCTCCAGCTCGCCGGGCACCCCGGCCTTGCGCGGGTTGCCGGCCTTGCCCACCGCCAGCAGGACGTGCCGCGCCTTGTAGCGCCCCTTGTCCGAGGTCACCTCGAAGTGATCCCCGGCGCGCTTGACGTCCACGACCTTCTCGAACTCCCGCACGTCCAGGCCGACCTCGGCGATCTGCGCCCGCCACCGCTCCAGCAAGACCTCCCTCGTGCACTCCTCGAACCACATCGAGGAGCGGTTGGGCAGCCCCTCCGGCTCGGCGAAGAGGATCTTGCCCTTGTACATGTTGACCACGGTCTGGGCCACGCGGTCGGACTCCAGCACCACGCAGCGGCGACCGAGCTCGTGCGCCCTCATCGCCGCCCCAAGCCCCGAGGCCCCCGCACCCACGATCAGGAAGTCCAGCACCTCCCCGCTCTGCTCCACCGGCGGCAGGCCCGGCGCAAGGTGCTCGACCGTCCTGACCCCGTCGTTCAGGCCCAGCTTGATCAAGGGCGTGCCGGCCACCTCCCCCATCAAGTACATCCCATCGACGTTGCTCTGGCCCTTGTCCCGCACCTCCGGCAACCTCGGGTACGAGGGCTCCGGCCGCTTCGGCGCCACCAGCTCACGCGCCCAACTCTGGATCCTCTCGGCCACGCTCATGGCTCCTCCCCGGGTTGCCCCCGCCCTGCAAGGCCGCGCCGACGCAAACCTTTCGTGTCCCTCCACTAAGGCTCAAGAATAGCCCGCAATCAAGATCCTGACCCCACCCTGCCCCCGCGACGCCCAGAAACCCGCCCGATCACGGGTACAAGCCCTGCGAGCGCCACACGCCGCGCTCGTCCGGCTCCACCGCGCGCCTGACGTGCAGCCGGTGGCTCCTCCCCTCCCAGAACTCGATGCGCGAGGGCACCACCCGCAAGCCCCCCCAGTTGGGCGGCCTCGGGATCTCGACGCCCTCATGGAGCGCCTCGACCTCCTCCAGGCGAGCCTCAAGGGTCGCCATGTCGTCCAGCACCTGGGACTGGAACGAGGCCCACGCGCCCAGCTGGCTGCCCCTCGGGCGAGTGGCGAAGTAGGCGTCCGACTCCTCCTCCGACACCGCCTCGACGCGGCCCCGCACCCGCACCTGCTGGTGCATCGCGCCCCAATAGAAGCACAGCGCCGCGAAGGGCCGCGCCGCCAGCTCCCGACCCTTGACGCTGTCGTGGTTCGTAAAGAACACGAAGCCCCGCGCGTCCAGCCCCTTGAGCAACACCACACGGGCGTTGGGCAGCCCCTCGGCGTCCACCGTGCACAGGGTCATGGCCGTCGGCTCCGCGAAGGCGCCGCTCCGGCGGGCCTCCTCGATGAGGGACTCGATGCGCTCAAGTGCGCTCAAATACACAGGATCGTTCAATGTCTGCGCGCTCCACGTTGAAGGCCCGGCCCGATTGAGTCATCCTCAAGCCCTGTCGGCCGCCGCTCCCAGAGATAAACCACCCCGGCGGCCCAAGGCGAGCGATGAACGACCCATTGCCCATCATAGCCGACCGGCTCTCCCGAAGCCGGCGCCTGCTCTTCATCACCGGCGCGGGCCTCTCGGCCGACTCCGGCCTGCCCACCTATCGGGGCATCGGGGGCCTCTACGACGACCAGAAGACCGAAGACGGCCTGCCCATCGAGGTCGCCCTCTCCGGCCAGGTCTTCCGATCCCGCCCCGCGCTGACCTGGAAGTACCTCGCCCAGATCGAGCGCGCCTGCCGAGGCGCGGGCTTCAACAGAGGCCACGCCGTCATCGCCGAGATGGAGTCCCGCTTCGACGTCCTGGTCCTGACCCAGAACGTCGACGGCCTGCACCGCGCCGCCGGCTCCACCGAGGTGATCAACATCCACGGCGACGTCCACGAGCTGCGCTGCGTCGCCTGCCCCTGGCGCGCCACCGCCAAGAGCTACGACGACCTCCCCGCCCTGGCCTCAACAGACCCGACCGCGGGCGACCAGGTCCCCCGCTGCCCGGACTGCGGGGCGGTGATCCGGCCCGACGTCGTGCTCTTCGGCGAGATGCTCGACCCGGATCGCATCGGGCGGCTCCAGAGAGAGGTCACCCGCGGCTTCGACGCGATCTTCTCCGTCGGCACGACGAGCGTCTTCCCCTACATCGCCGCGCCGGTCCTCGACGGCCGTCGCCGCGGCGCCCTGACGGTCGAGATCAACCCCGGCCCCACCGAGGTCTCGCGCGCCGTCGAGCACAAGATCGCCGCAGGCGCCGCCGCGACCCTCGACGCCCTCTGGGCGCTGCTCAAAGCCGCCTGACCCCGCCCCCCCGCGACCACCCGCGAGGCCATCCAGGCGATGGCCTTGATAGAACCCACCATCGGCCTGGAAGCCTCTCCTGACTGATACGGAACCACGCTCAAGCCACTTACACTTTGGGCCACCAGGATGCCCAAGATGACAGTGGTTCGAACGTGGTTCCGTATCAGACGCCCATCCTCGATCCGTCGTGGGGAGCCTCTGGGCGGCTGCCCCGTGGCCGTGGGACGGTCAGAGGTCGATCAGGTCGGCGTCGGGGTCGGCGGGCGGCGAGGGGGACGGGCCGCGCTCGACGTTGTAGACGGCGCGGGCGGTGGCGATGGGGTTGGCCAGGCCCGCGGCATCGGTGGGGATGGCGGCGCTCCAGACGCGGACCTGGGTCTGGGCGACGCGGTTGCCCATGCGCACGACCCTGGCCTCGCACACGAGGTCGTCCTCCCAGCCGGGCCGCACGAAGTCGACGTGGAGGTCGACGGTCGAGACGCGATCCTCGGCGGCGTCGAGCATGGCGAAGACCGCGGCGCTGCCGGCGGCCTCGACCAGCGTCGAGATCACGCCGCTGTGCAGCGTCCCCATGAAGGGATCGCCGACGAGCGAGGCCCGCCAGGGCACCCGGCAGATCGCCAGCCCCGGCTCAAGCTCCTCGAAGATCAAGCCCACCGCGCCGTGGAAGGGCACCCCGGCCTGCAAAAAGTCCCGCAGCAGCAACAGCTTCTGCTCTTCCTGGAGCGCAGCCGGATCCTCATCGCGGCCCATGCTCGGGGGGTTGACCGAGTGGCGCGTCAGCAGCCCGATGTGGGCGTCGGCCGTCCGCAGCCGCCGCGAGAACTCCCGCATGACCGCAAAGGCGATCGAGGGGTGCAAGGTCGCCGCCCCCATGAAGTCCTCTCGCCCCAGCCGCAAGAGCGAGGCGCTGTCGACCGAGCGCACCGTGGCGCTGCGCGCCGAGCCGTCGATCAGGCTCATCTCCCCGAAGTAATCCCCGGCCCGCAGCCTGCTGACCACGAAGCGCTCGCCCTTGCCGCCCGAGAGCGACACCTCCACGACGCCGTCGACCACGATGTAGAGCGCGTCGCCCGCCTCGGCCTCCTCCACGATGACCTCGCCGGGGCCGAAGGACACCCCCACCAGCGTCTTGGCGAGCTGGCCCAGATCGTTGTCGCGAAGCCGCGCCATCAGCGGCACTCCGCGCAATAGCGCCAGGTTGATCGTCATCTCCCCCTCCCCTGCCTGTCACACCCCAGCCCGCGATCCGGGCTCGCCCACGACGCCCAGGGAGGCCGGATCTGACCCCCCTGACGTCGGCGATTGTCCGAACAGGGCGAAGTGAAAGTCAAGGAAGGACGAGGAGATCAGACGACGGCAGGGAAGTCGATGTAGGGGCGGCTGAAGTGGTGGGGGTCGTCGGGCTGGCCGGTGTTGCCGGTGCTCAGGACGGTCATCAGGAGGTGCATCAGGACGACCTGGAGCATGGCCAGCCATTGCAGATCGAGGGTCGGGGCCTCCTCGACGACGATGGGGATGTCGATCTCCAGATCGGCGGCCAGCGCCTGGACCAGCGCCCGCTCAAGCTCGACGCAGGAGCCGAAGCGGGCCTCGGGGGTCTTGGCCAGCAGGCGCATGATCAGGGCGTCGAGGTGCTCGTTGAGGCCGTCGTTGTGGTGGCTGGGCCTCAGCGGGGTGGTGTGCAGGTGGGCGCAGAGCAGCTCAGGGCCGGGGCGGCCCTCGAAGGGGCGCTCTCCGGCCGCCATCTCGTAGAAGACCACGCCGAGCGAGTAGAGGTCGCTGGCCGGGCAGACCTCGAAGGGCGAGCGGATCTCGTCCGGCGAGATGTAGGCCGCCGTCCCGCGGATCGCTTCGATGTCCTCGGGGTCGGGGTCCGCGTCGGTCAGCCGCGCCACGCCGAAGTCGATCAGGCGGATCCGGGCGCAGCCCGAGACGCCGTCGAGCGTGACGCTGTCGAGCATGATGTTGGCCGGCTTGATGTCCCGATGGATCACCCCCTGAGCGTGGATGTGACCCAGAGCCGAGAGCAGCTCCAGAGCGATGATCCGCGCCTCGGCGTCGAAGCCGGCCGAGGCCCGATCGCGCAACCACGCCTTGAGGGTCTGCCCCTCGACGTGATCCATGGCGTAGGCCAGCATCAGGGGCGTCTCGATGATGTCGTGGACCTTGACGATGTTCGGGTGGTCGAGCTGCTTGAGCAGGTGCGCCTCGCGCAAGAATCGGCGCCGCGCCGCCTTGTCCCCCATGAGGTCGTCGTGCAGGACCTTGACGGCGACCTCCCGGTCCTCGCCGTCGCGACAACGGTAGACGAAGCTCGTCGCGCCGACGCCGGCCAGCGCGATCACCTCGTAGCGGCCAAAGATGAGATCCCCCGAGCCAAGACGCCTGCGGTCCATGCCTCTCCCCTGCCTCGATCCGTGAGCGGGCCTGCGCGCTTCCTGTCGCGCCGCCCAGGTGGGACCATGTAGGTGTAGGTCGCAGATCGTCCCCCGTCTAGTTTTTGACCCCACGCCCCACGCTCGACGATCACCCCACACTCCACGAACGTCCCACGCTCGTAGTGAGGGAGGAGGTGGATCGCACACTCCACCCCCTGTCCCCCTCCTCGCTCCGCAAGGAGGGGGAACGCTCGTATTACGGACAAGGTGGATCGGCACTCCACCCCCCTGTCCCCCGAGAGGCACTGCCTCCCTCGCGGAGCAAGGAGGGGGAACGCTTGAATTACGGGTTGGGTGGTTCGGGGACGCTCGAATGAGGGGCTGGGTGGATCGGGTCCCGCCCCGACGACATCACCACCCGCCCCAGGCGGCCAGTGATCCCGGCGATGGCTCCTGCGGCCCACCCACCAAATCACCGTGCCCACCCAACGAGCCCCCCTATCCACCTTGTCCGTAATACGAGCGTTCCCCCTCCTTGCGGAGCGAGGAGGGGGACAGGGGGTGGAGTATGCGATCCACCTTGCCCGCCCACCGGGCGGTGCGAGGAGCGTGGGGCGATCGCCGAGGGTGGGGTTGCCGGGCGGAGAGGCCAGCGGTAGAGTGTGCGGGCCTCTTGCGGGATGAGGCTGACACCCGGCGCGCCGGGTCCCACCGGAAATCCAATGAGAACCTGTAGAGAACCCTCGATATTCTTGATGTGGTCGCTTGTCCTCGGGGGAGCGCTGACCTTACTGGGGGGTTGCCTGGACAACCGGCCCTTTGGGCAGGGCGCGGGCGCCGAGTGCGGGGCGACGGCGGAGTGCGGTCCTGGGTTGGAGTGCGTGGGGCGCGTGTGCGTGGCGGCGCCGCCGGGGCGGAGACCGGGCGGAGGGGTGGACGACGTGGGCTTCGCGCCGAGCGATCGGGACGCGGACGGGGGATTTGACGACCCGGATCTGCCGCCGCCGATGGACGTGGGCGCGGAGGACGTCGATCTGCCGGCGGACGCGGACAGGCCGGACGTCGATCCGCCGGACGGGGAGCTGTTGTGCAGGCCGGGCGAGCGGGAGTGCGCGAGCAACGACCAGATCCGGGTGTGTCGTCGGGATGGGCAGGGCTTCGAGCTTGAGCGCTGCGCGCAGGGGACGATCTGCCAGGGGGGGGCGTGCGTGCCGAGGGACGAGTGCCAGGACGCGGACGGCGACGGCTTCGGGGCGGGCCGGGGGTGCGAGGGCGCGCTGGACTGCAATGACGCCAACCCGGCGATCAACCCGAGGGCCGGCGAGGCGTGCAATGGGCTGGACGACGACTGCGACGGGCAGGTCGATGAGGCGCTGCAGCGGGTCTGTCGCTCGGCTTGCGGGCAGGGGACGGAGTCGTGCCGGGGGGGTCGCTTCGTGGGGTGCACGGCGCCGCTGCCGGCCATGGAGGTGTGCAACAACCGGGACGACGACTGCGACGGGCAGGTCGACGAGGGGGTCTGCGACGAGTGCTGCGAGCCGGGCTCGTGCCCCCAGGGTCAGATCTGCGTCGACTGCGACTGTCGCGAGGCGCCCTCGGACCAGTGCCTCTTCCAGAACCAGCCCTGCAACCCCTTCGAGGTAGGGGTCGACGGCGAGTTCGCGTGCGTGGACTTCGCGGGCCAGAGCGACGGGATCTGCTTCGGGACGTGCTCCTTCAACGCGCCGGACCCGGACAGCACGTGCCCGGAGCCGGGGTCGGTCTGCGCCTTCGAGATCGACGATGGGGGCATCGACGGCCTGTGTCTGGCCGAGTGCGATCCGGGGACGCAGACGGGCTGCTTCGAGGGCCAGGGCTGCATCGCGCTGCGGGACACGGGCGGCTGCGTGCCGGTCGGCGACACCCCCGAGGGCGAGGAGTGCAACCCGGAAGTCGAGGTCTTTGGCGTGTGTGAGGCGGGGTTGATCTGCACGCAGGTGGATCAGTTCAGCACGACCTGCGAGCGGCTGTGCCACCCCTTCGCGGGGCGCGACGAGCTGCCGGCGCTGTGCCAGGGCGAGACGGCCTGCTTCTCCTTCGACACGGACTTCGGGCTGTGCTTCCCCTCGCTGGACTTGCCCGAGGGCAGCGCGTGCAGCCGGGCGCAGGGGGGCACGATGTGCGGCGACGACGTGATCTGCCACCCGGCCGGGCAGGGTCGCTTCGCGTGTGCGGCGCTCTGCCGCCTGGATCGGGGCGAGGAGGACTGCTCGCAGGGCCGCCGGTGCCGCGAGAGCCAGTTTGTCGACGGCAGCAGCGGCGTCGGGGTGTGCCGATAGAGGCCGCCGGGGCGGGCTTGAGGAGGCGCGTGGGGCGCCGACGTGGGGCACGGGCGGCGATGGGCTGGGACTCAGGGAAGGAGTCTGATTGATGGCGACGGTGGAGAAGATCCTCAGCGGGCTCAACCCGCCGCAGCGGCAGGCGGCGATGCACGTCGACGGGCCGCTGCTGGTGCTGGCGGGCGCGGGCCGCGGCAAGACGAGCACGCTGACGCGGCGGATCGGGTACTTGCTGCACCGGGGTATCGCGCCGGAGAACATCCTGGCGATGACCTTTACGAACAAGGCCGCCGGGGAGATGCGCGAGCGGGCGGCGCAGATGGTGGGCAAGAAGGTGGCCGAGCGGCTGCACCTGTCGACCTTCCACGCGCTGGGGGCGGAGCTGCTCAGGACGCACATCGGGCGGCTGGGCTTCCGGCGCCCCTTCTCGATCCTGGATCAGGGCGATCAGGTGCGGCTGGTCAAGGACGTGATGGAGGACATGCCGCTCAAGTCGCAGGCGCCGGACGCCAAGAAGATCCACGCGATCATCAGCCGGGCCAAGAACGCCTTCTGCGAGCCGCGCGCGCTCAAGTCGATGCGCTTCAACCCGCTGGTGCCCTTCGCGCAGAACGTCTTTACGCGCTACGTGGAGGCGTGCCGGTCGCTCAACGCGGTGGACTTCGACGACCTGATCACGCTCCCGGTGGAATTGTTGAGCAAGAACGAGGACTTGCGCGAGGCGATCCGCGCGCAGTTCCAGTACGTGATGGTGGATGAGTATCAGGACACGAACGACACCCAGCTGGAGCTGCTGTCGTTGATCTGCAACCCGCGCAACAACCTGTGCGCGGTGGGCGACGACGATCAGTCGATCTACGCCTTCCGGGGGGCGGTGGCGCAGAACATCCTGGACTTCGACAAGCAGTTCCCGGGGGCGAAGGTCATCAAGCTGGAGCAGAACTACCGGTCGACGACGACGATCCTCAAGTCGGCCAACGCGATCATCGGCAACAACCGGCAGCGGCGCGACAAGACGCTGTGGAGCGCGCTGGGCGAGGGCGAGCGGCTGTCGTACTTCGAGCTGGAGAACGAGAGCGAGGAGTCGGACTTCGTGGCGGGGGACATCCACCGGCAGCACGTCGACGGCGGCCAGGGCTGGTCGAGCTTCGCGGTGCTGATGAGGGTGGCGGCCATCAGCCGGCCCTTCGAGGAGTCGATGAGGGCCCTGGACATCCCCTACAAGCTCGTGGGGGGGAAGTCCTTCTTTGACCGCCGGGAGGTCAAGGATCTGGTCGCGTACATGAAGGTGATGCTCAACCCGAAGGACGAGATCAGCCTCAGGAGGGTGATCAACACGCCGCGGCGCAGCATCGGCGCGCAGGCGCTCACCCACCTGAACGATTACGCGCAGGCGCACCGGCTGCCGCTGCACGTGGCGCTGCGCCAGTGCGAGATGATCAACGAGCTGGCGCCGTCGAGCCGGCGCGGGATGCGGGAATTTGTCGAGATCCTGGACGAGTTCAAGGGCCGGTTCGAGCGCGAGCCGCTCGGGGTGGCGCTGGCGGGCTTGATCGACAAGCTGGCCTACGAGGAGTGGCTGCTTCAGAGCGAGAAGAGCGAGAAGGTGGCGCGCATCCGGCTGGAGAACGTCAAGGAGCTCAAGGTGTCGGTGGAGGACTTCTGGAAGCGCCAGGGGTCCAGCGGGCTGGACGCGTGGCTGGCGCGGCTGACGCTGGACACGAGCCCGACGGAGAAGCCGGAGGATCGGGTCGATCAGGTCACGCTGATGACGCTGCACGCCAGCAAGGGGCTGGAGTTCCCGCAGGTCTATCTGGTGGGCTTCGAGGAGGAGATCCTGCCCCACAGCCGCAGCCTGGAGGCTGGCGGCGACGGCGATCTGGAGGAGGAGCGGCGGCTGGCCTACGTGGGGATCACGCGGGCCAAGGAGCGCCTGGTGTTGACCTCGGCGCGCAAGCGAGGCCGCGGGCAGATGGCGCGCCAGAGGACGCCGAGCCGCTTCCTGGCCGAGATCCCGGAGGAGCTCATCAGCCGCCAGCTGGCCTCGGCGGGCGGCAACCAGAACGCCGAGGCCAGCCGCGCGGCGCGCAAGCGGCACCTGGCGGCCATGCGCGAGATCCTGTTCAACGAGTGAGGCCCGAGCGATGTCGGACGAGGCGATCTTGAGGGGGAGGTGGGCGCCGACGCGGCGCGGCGCGCTGGGGTTGCTGTGCGCCGGGGCGGCCGCGGCGCTGCTGGGTCCGCGGGAGGCGCTGGGCATGGGGGCGAGCAGCCGGCTCGTCGTCGCGGTGCTCCAGTACGAGGGCGGGCAGTGGAACCCGAGGCCGAACGGGCTGCGCAAGATGCTCCAGGAGGTGGAGAAGCGCACCAGCATCTGGGTCGATCCGCAGACGGTCAGCGTCAGCGCGCGCGATCGCCGGGCGCTGCTGAGGCACCCGCTGATCTTCTGGTTGGGGGACGCGGACTTCGCGCCCCTGTCGGAGGTCGAGGTGGAGAACCTGGGGCTCTTCTTGAGGGCGGGCGGGACGCTGGTGATCGACTCGGCCGACGCGGCCCGGGGCGGCCCCTTCGAGGCGGCGGCGCGGCGAGAGCTGGCGCGCGTGCTGCCGGGCCAGCCCTTTGTGGAGATCCCGCGCAGCCACGTCCTGTTCAAGAGCTTCTACCTCATCCCCGAGCCCGTGGGCCGGGTGGCGATCTCGTCGACCATGGAGGGGATCTTCGGAGAGGACAGGGCGCTGGTGCTCCTGAACCGCAATGACATGCTGGGGGCGTGGAGCCGGGACAACCTGGGCAACTTCGACTTCGACGTCTTCCCGGGCGGGGAGCGCCAGCGGGAGATGTCCTACCGGCTGGGGATCAACATCGTGATGTACTCCATGTGCTTGAATTACAAGGAGGATCAGGTGCACGTGCCCTTCATCCTCAAGCGCCGCAAGTGGAAAATCGACTGACATGTCAGGTCTCTTTGGTGACTACAACGAGGGCGGGCTGCTCTTCCTGGGGGACTGGGGGCCGGCGGCGGTAGCGGCGCTGGTCCTGCTCGGCGCGCTGGTGGTGGGGCTGTCGTGGTACGACCTGCGGGACATGACGCGGGCGCGGCGGTGGTCGCTGATCGCGTTGCGGGCTTCGGTCTACGGGCTGGCGGTGTTGATGCTGCTGGAGCCGGCCCTGGAGCTGCGCAATGTGACCAAGGTCAAGAACCGGGTCGCGGTGCTGGTGGACACGAGCCGCTCGCAGACCTTGCGCGTCGAGGACGACTCGACGCGGCTCGATCGCGTGCGGGAGGCGCTGGGCAAGGACGCGGCGCGCAAGCTGCTCACGGAGCCCAACGAGGATCACGCCTTTGACGTCTACACCTTCGACGAGGGGCTCCGGCCGAGCACCTGGGCGGAGGTGGTGCACCCTGGGCTCAAGGCCGAGGGGGACGCGACGCGGACGCTGGAGGCCATCGAGGAGGTGGTGCGCAAGGTGGGCCGCCGCGATCTGGGCGGGGTGGTGATCCTCTCGGACGGGATCGACTCGGGGCTGCTCGGCGGGAGGGTCCGGCCAGGCGAGGCGCTCGATCAGGAGACCAGGACCTTCCTGGAGAGGCTGGGGGCGCCGGTGCACACGGTGGGGACGGCGACGCGGGAGGGGCTCAAGGATCTGTCGATCAAGCGGGTGCTCTACGACGACTTCGCCTTCGTGCGCAACAAGATCAGCGTCGACGTGGTCTTGCACGTGATCGGCTTCGAGCCCGAGACGATCCCGGTGACGCTGCGGAGGGAGGGTCGGGTCTTGCAGACGCGGGAGGTGGAGATCGGGCCGGACGCGACGGAGTACAAGGTCAGCTTCGAGCTGGTGCCCCAGCAGATCGGCCGCGAGATCTACACGGTGACGGTGCCGACGTGGAGCGGGGAGGCGCTGCTGGAGAACAACCGGAAGGACTTCGTGCTCAAGGTGATCCGGGACAAGATCCGGGCCTTGCAGGTCGTCGGCCAGCCCTCCTGGGACGAGCGATTCTTGCGGCAGCTGCTCAAGCGCAACCCGAACGTGGACCTGATCAGCTTCTTCATCCTGCGGACGAACGAGAACGCGCAGGTGGTGCCGAACAACGAGCTGAGCTTGATCCCCTTCCCGACCCAGGAGCTCTTCGAGCAGGAGCTGGGGAGCTTCGACATCGTCTTCTTCCAGAACTTCAACTACCAGCCCTACCAGATGACGCAGTACCTGCCGCGTGTGGCCGAGTACGTCCGCAACGGTGGCGGCTTCGTGATGCTGGGCGGGGAGCTGTCGATGGGCAGCGGCGGCTACCAGGGCACGGCGATCGCGGACATCCTGCCGGTGGTCTTGCCGCCGATCGGCCCGCGCGAGGCGCTGGTGCGCGAGAGCCCCTTCGTGATGAAGCTGACGGAGGCCGGCGAGCGCCACCCGATCACGCAGCTGGCCTTTGAGCCGGCGGTCAACCGAGAGCGCTGGGAGGGCCTGCCGGCGCTGGAGGGGCTCAACGTCACGCTGGGGGCGCGGCCCGAGGCCACGGTCCTGGGCGTGCACCCGAGCCTGGAGGCCGAGGGCAAGCCGATGCCCGCGGTGGCGGTCTGGGAGGTGGGCAAGGGGCGTTCGATGGCGGTGACCACGGACGCGACCTGGATGTGGAGCTTCCACAGCGTCGGTGAGGGTGGCACGAGCCGGCCCTACCACACCTTCTGGAACTCGGCGATCCGGTGGCTGATCAAGGACCCGGATCTGAAGCTCTTGAGGATAGAGATCGACGAGGCGGTGGCGAGGCCGGGGCAGGACGTGCCGATCCAGGTCCGGCTGGTCAAGCCCGATTACACGCCCGCGCCGGGGGTGGAGGGCAGCCTGGAGGTCCTCTACCGGCCTCTGGAGGCGCTCAGCGGCGACGAGGCCGAGGGCGACCCTCGCGCGCTTGAGGCCGTGAAGTTCGTCACGGACGAGCGGGGCCGGGCCGAGGTCGTGCTGCCGGCCACCGAGACGGGGGCCTACGAGGTCATCGCCAAGGCCAGGACCGAGGGGGGGGAGCTGGTCGACAGGGACATCTTCCTCGTCTCGCTGGACTCCCAGGAGCTTCGGGCCATCGAGCCGCGCGAGGAGCTGCTCAAGGCGGTCGCCGAGGCCGGCCAGGGCACCTTCCAGCTCCTGCCCGACTTCGACCCCGACCTGACCTTCAAGGAGCCGCGTGTGGTGCAGGTCAACAGCCGCAAGCTCATCGACCTGTGGGACACGCTCTATGTGCTGGCCATCATCTGCGGGCTGCTGGGGACGGAGTGGACGCTTCGGAGGCGCTGGGGTCGGCTCTAGTAGGCTGTCGGCCTCGACGACCTCGGTCCCTCAAACCAATCAGCGTTCAAGAAGGCTGTCGGCCTCGACGGCCTCGGCCCCTCAAGCCCATCGGCCCTCCAGGTTCGCCACCTCAGGCGCCTACTTCGCGGCCTCGACGATCTTGACGAGCTTCAGGTCGGCGTCCGCGGTCTTCGTCGTGATGAAGATCCGCACGGGGAGGCGCTGGGCGTCGTCCGACAGGTGGATGGAGGAGAAGTAGTAGGGCTTCTCGCGCTCGGTGAGCTGGGGCGTGGTGCGGTTCTTGGAGCCCTTGGGCCAGGCCGAGTTGAGGATCGTGCGCTCGATGTCGACCTTGACCGCCTTGTACTCCTTGATGGGGGTCCAGGCCTTCTCGCGGCCCACGACGGTGACCTTGAAGCGGGACAGCTTCCAGCCATCGTAGATGTAGTAGGTGTAGACGTCGCCGTTCTTGAGGGGCTCCAGGCGCAGCTCGTAGAGCCAGGAGATGCCGTCGTGGATGGAGGCCGGCACGGGCTTGTCGTAGTTGTTCTTGCGGGATTTCTTGTCCTTGCTCAGGGTCTTCTCGACCGCGGCGTTGAAGGTCTTCGGGTCGTAGCGGACCTTGTAGGTGCGCGACTCGTCCTTCTCCTTGATGACCTTGTCGGCCTTGATGGGCTGGAGGGTGTCGATGTTGATGAAGGTGTCGGCCTTGTTGTCCGCCGGGTAGCTCTTGGCGAAGAAGCCGTGGGTGATGGCATTGCCGGACACGGGCACGAAGGTGACCCCGCGGGCGGTCTGCCGCTTGCCGACGCGCAGCGAGGCTCTGGCCGCGTCCGAGCCCGAGACCTCCACGCCAAAATAGAGCTCCTCGCCGTCAAAGCGGAACTGCTTGCTGGACTTGTCCTGAACGGCGAGGGCGTCGAGCTTGATGGGCTTGCCGGTGATCTTCGGGGCGGCCTTGAGGGCGGTCGAGCTGGCCTTGCGGGCGTTGAAGGGGGCCGGGGGCTTGCTGGCCGAGGTGCCCTCGGCCATCAAGGCGCCGGGGGCGATCAGGATCGTCGTGATCAGCGTCGCCAGGGCCACGCGCTGGGTGTGTCGTCGAAGGAGGGAGGTCGGGGCTTGCGGGCTTTGAGGGGCCATCTCGATCTCCTTGAGGGTGATGACAGCGGCCGGATCCGGTGTCCTGATCGGGACCAGATGGCTTGTTTCGATGCCGCGCCCAACATACTACTTTGAAGCCAGGCCAAGGAAAACTGGGCGCGGCATCGAAACGCGCCTCTACTGACGCGGCCTCCTGGGATATGTTCATCGAGGCGCGGGAAATTTCCCCCGCCTCGCCGCGCGCGCCTCGACGGAAGCTCTCGACGCCGCGCACCTCGACACGACCCCTTGCCACCTGAGGGCGCCCATGAACTTCGCCCACCTCGAACACGAGGGCCTCCTGATCCGGGCCGCGCCGCTGGGCGCGATCGCCACGAACTGCTACGTGATCGGCTGCGCCAGGACGCTCCAGGGCGCCGTCATCGACTCGGTGGCCGAGCCCGAGGCCATCGACGCGATGGTCCAGCACGGCCCGGCGCTGTCGGTCGTCAAGCTGCTGCAGACCCACGCCCACATCGACCACGTCGCGGCCCTCAAGGAGACCAGGGCGCGCTATGGGGCGCCGATCCACATCCACCGGGACGAGCTGCCCCTCTACGAGGCCGCGCCGCTGCAGGGGCAGATGCTGGGCATCCGGATCGGCGCCCTGCCCCCGCCGGAGGTCTTCTGGCAGGAGGGCGACACGATCACGTTGGGGGATCTGAGCGCGACCATCCTGCTGACGCCCGGCCACACGCCCGGGAGCTGCTGCCTCTACTTCGAGGCCCAGGGGATCATCTTCAGCGGCGACGTGCTCTTCCGGGGCTCCATCGGCCGCACGGACCTGCCCGGCGGCGACGGCCCGACGATCTTCAAGTCGCTGGCCCGGCTGGCGCAGCTGCCCGAGGACACGCTGGTCTTGAGCGGGCACGGCCCCGAGACCACCCTAGGCCACGAGCGGCGCACCAACCCCTTCCTGCGCGGGATGTAGCCCGCGCGCCCTGCGCTCTCCTGCGCGCCCTGCCCTCTCCCGAAAGCTCTCCCTTGACGCGGCCCTCCCGCGGCCCGTGGAGGTGCGCGCGGCGCCAGACAAGCCAGGGAGCCCGTGGCCGCCGGGTTGAGGCGGCGCGATCGCAGCGCAGGGACGGAGCTGGGGCTCGATGAGCGGCGCGCAAGCGCGCCAGACGGGCTCATACCAGACCACAGCCGAGAGACTCACTTTGTCGGCCGGTCCAGGCGGCGCCCTGAGCCAGGGCCATCACTCGGCGGTGCGATGGCACCAGCCTCGCTCAGGCCCAGGCCCAGGCCATCCCCCTGTCCTGGCCCACAAAGCAAGCCCTTCGTCTGTGGTCTGGTATCAGGGGGGGTTTGTTCGGGGGGGAGGGGGGGGCGGACCCTCTGGCGGGCGCCAGAGGGTCGCAGGGGGGATCAGCGGCGACGGCGGATGACGAGGAGGCCGAGGCCCAGGAGGGCCAGGAGGCCGAGGCCGCCGGCGGGGGCACCGCCGCCCTGGGCGAAGGTGCTGGCCGAGCAGGCGCCCAGCGGGGTGGCGAGCATCGCCTGTCGGTCTTCGTCGACCTCCTGGTCGAGGCTGCCGGTCTCAACGTCGTCGGTGACGCAGGCGTTGTCCTGGCAGACCTGACCGCTGGGGCAGCCCCAGTTGCTCTCGCAGTAGGGCTCGCAGGTCATCTCGGCGCTGCAGGCGAAGCCGAGCGGGCAGCCGCCGTTGCAGCCGTCCTCGACGGTGAGGGCGTCGATGCAGTTGAAGCTGCCGTTGTCGTTGACGCAGCGGGAGTTGTCGGGGCAGGCCTCCTCGGACTCGTCGACGGTGCCGTCGCAGTCGTCGTCGATGCCGTTGCAGACCTCGTTGGTGGGCTCGGGCGTGGAGCAGGTGCCCCACTCGCCGATGGAGCAGGTCTGGGTGCCGCTGCCGCACTGGGTGGTGCAGGTGCGGGTGAGGTTCTCGTCCATCTGGGCGTTGCAGTCGTTGTCGACGGCGTCGCACTTCTCCTCTTCGGTGGCGCGCAGGAGGTGTGTGCCGAGGGAGCGGATGTTGTTGTCCTCGTCACACTCGTTCTGGTTGTTCTCGAAGTCGGCGTGGGCGAAGATCTCGTGGTTGCCGGCGACCCGGCTGTTCCACTCGACGCCGATGTCCTGGCAGTTGTTGTTGCCGCTCGTCTCGAGGCGGTTGGTGGTCTGCACCGAGGCGACCAGGACGTTGTTGGAGGGGTGTCCGAGGTAGACGCCGACCTGGACGCCGGCGGGCACGGCCACATCCCCGGAGTTGCAGACGCGCAGCGTCAGGCGGTTGAAGGCCGGGCAGTAGGCGATCTGGGTGTTGGGGTAGTTCCCGGCGCTGGAGCCCTGGACGACCTGGCCCTGGAGGCTGACTTCGAGGTCGGGGGCCGCGAAGAGGCCCTGGTCGCCCTGGAAGTTGTTGCGGTAGCCATTGCTGTTGCGTCGGGTCCAGCCGGCCACCTCGGTGGTGGGGATGGAGCCGTTATCGTTCACGTTGGTGATGTGGTAGCTGTACTGGTTCCAGATTGAGCGAGTGTTGACCCAGTTGTCGCTGGAGTCACCGTAGACGCGCAGACCGGCCAGCGGCGTACCGTCGTAGTTGCCGTAGTCGTCGTGGTTGTTGTCGATCTGGTTGCGGCCGACGATGATCTCGGCATTGCCGTCGTTGTCGACGTCGGCGATGACGGGGTACTCGACCTGGGTGCCGGACCAGTTCCTGGACTCGAAGGTGACCTCTCCGGTGCGGCCGTTGTAGACGCGCAGGAAGAGCTCGTCGTTGTAGACGACGTCGGCGATGCCGTCGCCGTTGAAGTCGAAGACGGACGAGCCGGAGACGTTGGAGGAGAAGTCGCGCGTCTGACGCTGCCACAGGACATTGATGGTGGGGACGTTGTTGACGCGGGTCATCTTGAAGACGGCGTAGGCCGAGCCGCCGGCGGTGCCGATCTCGGGCAGGCCGTCGCCGTCGAAGTCGGCGACGTTGGGGGCGCCGCCCTGGCCGCCGCCGGGGAGGGAGGACTGGGCCAGCAGTGCGCCGGTGGCGCCGTCGAGGACGTAGACGGCGCCGCGGACGACGATGACCTCGGGGGTGCCGTTGCCGTCCAGGTCGGCGATGGCCGGGGCGATGTCGTAGTCCAGACCCCACTGCGCGTAGAGGTTGGTGTTGGTCCAGGCCACGGAGCCGTCGTGGTTGTAGGCGCGGGCGCCGATGACGATCTCCATGCGGCCGTCGTTGTCGATGTCGGCCACGGCCGGCGAGCAGAAGCCGCGCGGGGTGTGGCCGTCGGGCAGGTCACCCCAGACATCCCAGAGGGTCCGTCCGGTGGCCGACACGAGCCAGAAGCAGGAGGCGATCTCGTTGCCTGCGCTGTTGGGGTCGATGTTGGCGATGGCCGGCGAGCCCATCTCGACGTGGCCGCCGCGGTTGACGTCGGTGTTGTTCCACAGCTCGTTGCCGGCGTTGTCGAGCGCGATCAGGCCGGCGTTCTGGGGGGCGCCGCGGCGGATGTCGCGCCAGGCGTAGGCGACGACCTCGGGCACGCCGTCGTCGTCGAGGTCACCGAGGGCCGGTGAGCTGGCGCCGTAGACCTTGCGGTCGGTGTAGGACCACAGCTCCTGACCGTCGCTGCCGCGGACGGCGCGCAGGATGCCGCCGGTGAGGTGGTTGGTCGTGGTGGCGGTGAAGAGGACCGCGGGGACGTCGCTCTCGTTGATCCGGCCGTCGTTGTTGGAGTCGACGAGGGGACCGACGATGGGGGTCATCATGACCTGGACATGGTCGGGCTCGGTGTCGGAGGCGGTCCACATCCACTCGAGGGCGGGTCGGACGGGCTCGTCGCGGGGGAAGTACTGGCAGCCGCAGTCGACGGAGTCGTCGATGAAGCCGTTGCAGTTGTTGTCGAGGCCGTCGCACAGCTCGCTGCTGGGCAGCGGGGCCGAGCAGTCGCCGAAGGTGCCGCTGGAGCACAGCTGGGTGCCGCCGCCGCAGTCGGTGCGGCAGGAGCGGCGGATGGACTCGTCGGTGGCGCCGTCGCAGTCGTTGTCGGCGCCGTCGCAGATCTCGGCGGTGGGCTGTCGAGCGGAGCAGCCGCCCCAGTTACCCACCGAGCAGGTCTCGGTGCCGCCACCGCAGATGGTGGAGCAGGCGCGGGTCAGGGTCTCGTCGGTCTGTCCGTCGCAGTCGTTGTCGCGGTTGTCGCAGAGCTCGGTGGTGGGCTGAGGTCCGGAGCAGACCTGGGCGCCGCCGACGCAGGCCAGAGAGCCGGTGGCGCAGACGCCCTGTCGGCCGGTGGAGCAGGCGTTGCCCTGGGTCGGGAAGGACTCGTCGGTGGAGCCGTCGCAGTCGTTGTCGGCGCCGTCGCAGACCTCGGTGATGGAGCCGGGCTGCGGGGCGTTGCAGATCAGGGCGCCGCCGGTGCACAGGAAGGCGCCGGTGCGGCAGACGCCGGGGTTGCCGGTCAGGCAGGTGCCGCCGCCCTGGGGGTTGCCCTCATCGGAGGTGCCGTCGCAGTCGTTGTCGAGCCCGTCGCAGAGCTCGGCGCGGGGCGAGGCGCCGCCGCAGGTGAAGGCGCCGTTGGTGCAGGCCGAGACGCCAGCCTGGCAGACGCCCAGGTTGCCGGTGTTGCACTGGACGCCGCCGCCGGGCATCTCGGGGGACATGATGGAGCGGATCTCGTTCTGGGTCAGGGCCCTGCGGGCGATGACGACCTCGTCGATGAAGCCGTTGAAGGCGTCGTCGAGGGAGGTGGTCTTGTGCCCGAAGATCAGGGGGGTGGTGTCGGCGCGGAAGCTGCCGCTGGTGGCCGCCTGGTGGACCTGGTTGCCGTTGATGTAGATGCGGACGTTGGTGCCGTCGTAGGTGGCGGCGACGTGCGACCAGGTGTTCAGGGCCAGGGCGGTCGTGGCGGTGTGGTAGCCGGGGTTGCTCAGGCCGTAGCCGTAGAAGGCGGGGCGGCCGTTGAGCATGGTGAGGTAGTAGGAGTCATTACGATAGACGGTGAAGGAGCGCGCGGCGTGCTGCCGCGGGTTGAACCAACCGGCGATCGTGATGGCGCTGCGGGAGTCGAAGTCCAGCTCAGTGTTGTCTGCGGCGACCTCGCCGTAGTCCTGGTTGCCGTCGAGCTCAAGGCCCTTGCCGTAGCGGCCGGCGCGGCCGAGTCGGGCGTCGCGGGCGACGACACCCGAGTTGTTGACCCCGGCGTTGTCGCGGAAGTTCGAGCCGCTGGCCTCATCGAAGGACCAGTAGCCCACGACGTCGGTGCTGGAGAAGAGGGTCGGCGGGGAGCCGACCTCGTCGGTGGTGCCGTCGCAGTCGTTGTCGGCGCCGTCGCAGGTCTCGGTGCCGGGGCTGGGGCCGGTGCAGACGAGGCCCTGACCGCCGCGGCAGACGCGGGTGCCCTGAGCGCAGACGCCCTGCTGTCCGCTGACGACGCAGAAGGTGTTCTCGTTGGGGTCGGACTCATCGACGGTGCCGTCGCAGTCGTTGTCCGCCCCGTCGCAGATCTCGGTGATGGGGGCGCGGGCCGAGCAGACGCCCCAGTTGCCCAGGTTGCAGGTCTCGGTGCCGGCGCCGCAGAGGGTCGAGCAGGCGCGGTTGAAGCCGTCGGTCAGGCCGTCGCAGTCGTTGTCGAGGCCGTCGCAGGTGCTCTGGTCGAAGGCGCCCTCGGGGGTGCCGACGCCGCCGAAGCTGACGAGGCGGCCGCCGGCCCAGCTGCGGCAGGGGGTCTGGCTGCAGCCGTTGAAGGCCAGGTTGTCGTAGGTGACCTCGACGTCGCCGGGGACGAAGTCGTGCCCCCAGGACTGGATGACGAGGTTGATGGTGGCGGTGTTGAAGGCGGCGGCGGAGTTCTGGATCCAGCTGCCGCCGAGGCCGTCCATGGTGAAGGTGCGCACGATGTTGCCCGAGCGCACGAGGCGCAGGCGCCCGTTGCGGGCGGCGGTGGGGCGCCAGCCGGCGACGTTGCCGGCGATGTCGCTGACGTAGGTGTCGCCCTGGTTGCGGTCTGCGGTGCGCTGGACCGAGGCGGCCTGGCCGCCGCCGGAGGCGATCAGGCCGACGCGGACGTGGTTGCGCGAGGGCCAGACGGGCAGGGCGTAGTCGATCTGGACGTCGAAGTCGCCCTCGACGCCGAAGCGCGAGGAGATGTTGCCCAGGAAGGTGGTCCCGCGGGTGTTGCGGGCGACGCGGACGCGGAGGTTGCCGCCGGTCTCGTCGACGCGGACGCCGCTGTCGGCGCCCTGGTCGTAGGCCGGTGAGGTGCTCGTGCGCCAGCGGCAGGCGGCGATGTTGTTGTCGTTGAAGTCGTCGAAGGGGCTGAAGCCGCCGCAGAACTCGTCGGTCTGGCCGTTGCAGTCGTTGTCGACGGTGTCGTCGCAGAGCTCGGCCGAGGGGACGCGGGCGCTGCAGACGTCGAGCTGACCGTTGACGCAGGCGCGGACGCCGGTGCCGCACTGGGTCGAGCAGGACACGGAGGAGTTCTCGTCGGTCTGGCCGTTGCAGTCGTTGTCCTGGCCGTCGCAGACCTCGGGGCCGAAGCCGGGAGGCTGGCCGATGTTGCCGCCGCGGACGGTGAAGTTGTCGAAGTGGACCTCGATGTCACCGGGCAGCGCGTTGTGGCCGTGGATGGACAGGGTGACGGGGGTCGGGCCGGTGCTCATGCCGCTGCGGCGGGAGAACTCGCGCCAGCCGGCGTCGTTGTAGTAGGTGATCAGGGTGCCGCCGGTGCGGACCATGCGAAGCTTGCCCTCGGTCTGGTTGGTGGGCACGAAGGTGCCGATCTGGCCGCCGAGGTTGGCGACGAAGAACTCGTTGCCGCCGCGCTCGTTGAGGCGGTGGGCGGTGCCGCCGGCGGCGGCGAGGTTGACGCGGATGCCGCTGTCGCGGTGCCAGCGCACGAGGCGGTAGTCGACCTCGACGTCGAAGTCGCCGGTGAGGTTGAAGCGGCTGGTCAGACCCGAGACGTAGGTGGGCTGGCCGGAGACCGAGGTGTTGATCAGGGACTTGAGGACGCCGTTCTCGACGACGGGGGCGGTGGCGTTGCCGTGGCTGGAGGTCAGGCTCCAGTCGCAGCGCACGAGGCCGCTGTTGAAGGTGTCGTAGGGCGTCGGGCTGGGGCAGTAGTCGTCCTGGCCGCCGTTGCAGTTGTTGTCGATGCCGTCGTTGCAGATCTCCTGGCGCGGGGCCGTGATCTTGATGCGGCGCATGACGTTGGGCGAGCCGGCGCTGCCGACGTAGAGGTAGCCGTCGGAGTGGTAGGTGGTGGAGATCGTCGCGGGGACGCCGGAGATGGTGCCGTAGTTCACGCCGCGGACGGTGTTGTTGTAGCCGGTGCCGATGCGAACGAGGTTGTCGGAGCCGGGGTAGGTCGCCCAGCGCTTGACGTAGAGGAAGCGGCCGTCGGAGGCCACCGCGCCAGCGCCGCCGGTGTAGCCCTGGGCGTCGAAGGTGCGAATGAGGCTGGCGGCGCTGATCTCGGTGCCGCGGTGCTCGTAGATGGCCGGCGTGCTCAGAGAGCCGAGCCAGTGGAGGTCGTTGATCCAGTCGTACTGGCCCTCGATGGCCTGGGTGGAGCCCTGGTTGTGGGTCGTGTCGCGCAGGATCTGCTCGGTCCTCCAGTTGATCTCGGTGACGCGGGCGCCGTTGCCGCCGGTCCATTGGATGGCGTAGAGGACGTCGCCCTTGGCCGAGATGCCGTCGATGTAGTTGGCCGTGGTGCCGACCTGGAACTCCTTGACGAGGGCGAAGTTGTTCGAGGGGTTGAAGACCCGGATGGTGTAGCCGTTGTACTCGCCGCCGTTGCGGCCGAAGGCGAGGTTGAAGAGGAAGACGCCGTTGGAGGTGATCATCTTCCAGTCGGTGTTGACGACGCCGTTGCTGCGGCCCAGGAGGCCGGCCGGGAAGGTGACGTTCTCGCCGGTGCCGTAGCCGTTGGCGTCGTTGGGGCCGCAGACGACGCTGCCGCCCAGGCAGATCGTGGTGCTCTCGGCGGCGCAGGCGCCGGGCAGGCCGGTGCTGCAGGCGGCGCCGGCGTCGGGGTTGCCCTCATCGATCGTGGTGTTGCAGTTGTCGTCGGTGGCGTTGCAGCGCTCGGAGGCGCCGGGGTTGATGGTGGCGACGCCGTCGTTGCAGTCGGTGCTGTCGGCGACGTAGCCGTTGGGGCGCGTGCAGAAGAGGCCGGAGTTGTTGACGTTTCCGTAGTTGTCGGCGTCGAAGTCGCGGAAGAAGGTCAGCTTGTTCTCGTCGATGCGGCCGTCGCAGTTGTCGTCGAGGTCGTTGCCGCACAGCTCCGTCGCGCCGGGGAAGATGAAGTTGCGGCTGTCGTCGCAGTCGCCGGTGCGGGTCGAGTAGCCCGTGGTGTTGGGGCAGACCTGGGAGATGCGGTTGGAGCCGAAGCCGTCCAGGTCGGCGTCGCGGAAGCGGTCGACCAGCAGGCCCTCGTCGACGCCGCCGGCGCAGTTGTCGTCGATGCCGTTGCAGACCTCGGTGCGGCCGGGGTTGACGTTGGCGTTGCCGTCGTTGCAGTCGCCCGAGCGGGCGACGTAGCCGTTGGGCTGGGTGCAGGCGCGGCTGAGCAGCGACGAGCCGTAGGTGTCGCTGTCGGCGTCGAGGTACCAGGTCAGGATGTTCTCGTCGATCTGGCTGTCGCAGTTGTCGTCGATGCCGTTGCCACAGACCTCGGCGGCGCCGGGGTTGATGGCGCCCACCGAGTCGTTGCAGTCGCCCTCGCGGTCGGCCCAGCCGGTCCACTGCGGGCAGACCAGCGCGGTGGTGGTGGTGCCGTAGGTGTCGCCGTCGGCGTCGCGGTTGCGGCGCAGGCGCAGGCCCTCGTCGACGGTGGTGTTGCAGTTGTTGTCCAGGTCGTCGCAGACCTCGGTGGCGCCGGGGTTGACGTTGGCGCGGCCGTCGTCGCAGTCGGTGTTGTTGGACACGTAGCCGTTGGGCTGGATGCAGGCGCGGGTGGTGCTGGTCGGGTTGCCGAAGCGGTCGCTGTCGGCGTCGCGGTACCAGGTCAGGGTGCCCTCGTCGACCGTCCCATTACAATTGTCGTCGACGTCGTTGGCGCAGACCTCGATCTGGCCCGGGTTGACGTTGGCGTTGCCGTCGTTGCAGTCGCCCGGGCGCGTGGCCCTGAAGTTGCCCTGGGCGCGGCAGTTCGTGACGGTGGCGGTGGTGCCGTAGGTGTCGTTGTCGACGTCGAGGAAGAACTGACGGGTCGGCAGGCCCTCATCGATGGTGGTGTTGCAGTTGTCGTCGATGCCGTTGCAGACCTCGGCGACGTTGGGGTTGATGTTGGCGTCGGTGTCGACGCAGTCGCGGCCGATGGCGACGTAGCCGTTGGGGCGCACGCAGGCCTGCGCGGGGCTGGACTCGTTGCCGAAGCCGTCGCCGTCGGTGTCGCGGAAGAAGGTCAGGATGTTCTCGTCGATCTGGCTGTTGCAGTTGTTGTCGATGTTGTCGCCGCAGATCTCGGCCACGCCGGGGTTGATGGCGACGTTGGCGTCGTTGCAGTCGCCGGTGTTGACGGCGTAGCCCGTGGTGGTCGGGCAGACCGAGGCGGTCTGGCTCGTGCCGTAGTTGTCGCCGTCGACGTCGCGGAAGCGCGTGACCTGCAGGCCCTCGTCGACGCCGTTGACGCAGTTGTCGTCGATGAAGTTGCAGACCTCGGTGGCGCCGGGGTTGATGGCGACATTGCCGTCGTTGCAGTCGCCCGTGCGCGAGGCGGTGAAGTTGCCGCGCCCGCGGCAGGCGACGATCGAGGAGCCGCCGCCCTTGCCAGCCCACTTGACGGTCTGCTCGAAGAGGCGGTCGTAGACGCCGCCGCGCAGGCCGGCGGTGCCGTAGGCGACCTCACGGGCCATGAAGAGGGCGCCCATGTAGACGGTGCGGCCCAGGCCCAGGTCCGCGGCCACCAGCGCGCTGCGGGTGCCGCCATCCGTGCACGAGCCGCCGGCGACGCCCAGGGTGACGGCGCCGGGGATGTCAAGGGCCAGGGGCGAGAACTCGACGTAGGCGCCGGCCAGGGCGAAGGAGCCCGGCAGGCCCGCGGTGATCTCGTGGGCCCCGCCCGTGATCGAGAGCGAAGGCGAGGAGCAGTAGGCGTAGCCGTAGGGCACAACGTCCGTCGGGATGACCACGTCCATGGCCGTGCCGACCGCGTCGCTGGTCAGCGAGTAGTCGACCCAGCCGGTCGAGATCAGCCCGCCGCCGGCGCGGATCCAGGTGTTGAGCGCGTCGGCGAAGGTGGTCGTGAACTCGTCCTCGTTGTAGCCCGAGTCGCCCAGCACCACCACGTCGAAGTTGGCAAGCTCGGCCGCCGTGTCGATCTGCGACACCGACACCACCGTCGCCGTGAAGTCCTGGTAGGTGTCGTCGTTGAGCTGCGCGGCGACCTCGGGGGCCGCGGCGTAGTTGCTGCCGCTGCGCACCACCGCGGCCCTGACCGCGCCGCCGGCGCCGTAGGTGTCGCTGTCGGCGTCGAGGAAGAAGCGGGAGGTCGGCAGGCCCTCGTCGATCTGGGTGTTGCAGTTGTCGTCGGTCTCGTTGCAGACCTCGGCGCGGCCGGGGTTGATGTTGGCGTTGGTGTCGACGCAGTCCCCGCCGCGGTTCGCGTAACCATTCGGAACTGTACAAGAAAGCGTCGGGCGATCCTCGCCGTAGGAGTCGCCGTCGCGGTCGAGGAAGACCTGGATCTTGTTCTCGTCGATCTGGCTGTCGCAGTTGTTGTCGATGTTGTCGCCGCAGACCTCGGCCACGCCGGGGTTGATGGCGCGGTTGGTGTCGTTGCAGTCGCCCTGGCGCGTGGCCCAGCCGGCGTCGTTCGGGCAGACGTTGCCCTGCTGCGCGGTGCCGTAGGTGTCGCCGTCGGCGTCGCGGAAGCGCACCACGAGCAGGCCCTCGTCCGTCGTCCCATTACAGTTGTTGTCGATCTGGTCGCAGACCTCGGTGGCGCCGGGGTTGATGGCGGCGACGCCGTCGTTGCAGTCCCCGGTGCGCAGGGCAAAGCCGTTGGGCAGGGTGCAGGCCAGGACCGAGGCGGAGGTGCCGTAGGTGTCGGCGTCGGCGTCGCGGAAGTAGCGGATCATGTTCTCGTCGACCTGGCCGTTGCAGTTGTCGTCGATGGTGTTGCCGCAGACCTCAGAGGCGCCGGGGTTGATGGCGGCCACCGAGTCGTTGCAGTCCCCGCCCGTGATCGCGTAGCCGGGGGTGTTGGGGCAGACGGTGCCGACGGTGGTGCCGTAGTTGTCGCCGTCGACGTCGCGGAAGCGCGTGACCTGCAGGCCCTCGTCGACGCCGTTGACGCAGTTGTCGTCGATGAAGTTGCAGATCTCGGTGGCGCCGGGGTTGACGGCGGCGTCGCCGTCGTTGCAGTCCCCGCTGCGGCTGGCAAAGCCGGTCCACTGGGGGCAGACCAGCGCGGTGGTGGTGGTGCCCCAGGTGTCGCCGTCGGCGTCGCGGTTGCGGGTGATCCGCAGGCCCTCGTCGATGGTGTTGTCGCAGTTGTTGTCGATGTCGTCGCAGACCTCGCGGGCGCCGGGGAAGATGGTGTTGTTGCGGTCGTTGCAGTCGTTGCCGTTGGCCGAGTAGCCGAGGGGGACGGTGCAGGCCAGCGTCGTCGTGCCGCGGTCACCGTGGCCGTCGCCGTCGCGGTCGATGAAGAAGGTCAGCCTGTTCTCGTCGATCTGGGTGTTGCAGTTGTCGTCGACGGAGTTGCCGCAGATCTCGGGGGCGCCGGGGTTGACGGTGCGCTGCGCGTCGTCGCAGTCCCCGCCGCGCGCGACGTAGCCGGCGGTGTTGGGGCAGACGTTGGCGGTGAAGGAGCCGTAGCCGTCGTTGTCGGCGTCGCGGAAGAGCGACACGAGCAGGCCCTCGTCCGTCGACCCATTGCAGTTGTTGTCCAGGCTGTCGCAGACCTCGTTGGCGCCGGGGAAGACGTTGTTGCGGCCGTCGTCGCAGTCTCCAGAGCGGGCGACGTAGCCGTTGGGGGCGGAGCAGGCCCGCGTGGTGCTGTTGAGGTTGCCCCAGGTGTCGGCGTCGGCGTCGCGGTAGAAGGTCAGGATGTTCTCGTCGACCTGGCCGTCGCAGTTGTCGTCGATGGTGTTGCCGCAGACCTCGGCCCGGTTCGGGTTGACGTTGGCGTTGTTGTCGTTGCAGTCGCGGTTGTTGTCGGCGAAGCCGACCCAGTCGGGGCAGACCGACTGGGTGGTGTTGATGCCGAAGCCGTCGCGGTCGCTGTCGACGAAGCGGGTGACGCGCAGGCCCTCGTCGGTCAGGCCGTCGCAGTCGTTGTCCTTGTTGTCGCACAGCTCATTGGCGCCGGGGTAGACGGTGTTGTCGCCGTCGTTGCAGTCGGTGCGGCGCGTGGCGTAGCCGGGGGTGTTGGGGCAGACGGTGGCGGGGGCGACGCCGAAGCCGTCGCTGTCGACGTCGCGGTAGAGGGTCACGAGCAGGCCCTCGTCGACGCCGTTGACGCAGTTGTCGTCGATGCCGTTGCAGACCTCGGTGCGGCCGGGGTTGATGTTGGCGTTGCCGTCGTTGCAGTCGCCGCCGCGATCCGCGTAGCCGTTGGGGCGGGTGCAGGCCTGGGTCGAGGAGGACGTGCCGTAGGTGTCGCCGTCGACGTCCTGGTAGAAGGTCAGGATGCTCTCGTCGATGGCGCCGTTGCAGTTGTCGTCGACTCTGTTGCCGCAGATCTCGGGGGCGCCGGGGTTGATGTTGACGTTGAAGTCATCGCAGTCGCCCAGGCGGTTGGCGAAGCCGGGGGTGCCGGGGCAGGCGGTGACGGTCTCGGCGCCGGCGGAGTAGGTGAGGACGACGTAGGTGTAGACGTAGCCGACGCTGCTGTTGGGGTAGATGTCGATCAGGAGCTGGCCGTCGCGGACGCTGTCGTTGAAGAACTGGGCGCTGACGGAGAAGTCCTGGCTGACCCAGCAGCCTCCGCAGGTGGTGTAGTTGAAGGGGAAGCCGATCCGGGAGCCGTCGAGCCTCAGGTCGAGGAACTCGGAGGAGGAGTTGATGTCGCCGTTGCCGTAGATCCGCAGGTTGACGTTGCTGGCGGCCGGCGGCAGGTTGCGCAGGTCAAAGCGGCCGAGCTGGTTGGCCGTCAGGTAGAGCTGGTTGGTCTGCTGGCTGAAGTTGCGCTGGGCCTGGGCGTAGCTGTCGCGGTCGTTGTCGCGGTAGAGGTTGACGAGCAGGCCCTCGTCGATGTTGCCATTGCAGTTGTCGTCGACGCCGTTGCAGACCTCGGTGACGCCGGGGTTGATGGCGCCGTTGCCGTCGTTGCAGTCCCCGCCGCGATCCGCATAGCCGCTGGGGCGAGCGCAGAACTGCGCCGTCGTGGTGCCGTAGGTGTCGTTGTCGCGGTCGAGGTAGAAGGTCAGGATGTTCTCGTCGGTCTGGTTGTTGCAGTTGTCGTCGATGTTGTTGCCGCAGACCTCGGCGCGACCGGGGTTGACGTTGACGTTGCCGTCGTTGCAGTCCCCGCCGCGGGTGGTGTAGCCGGCGGTGTTGGGGCAGACGCTGGCCGTCGTGGTGCCGTAGGTGTCGCCGTCGACGTCGCGGAAGAGGGTCACGAGCAGGCCCTCGTCGATGCCGTTGACGCAGTTGTCGTCGAAGCCGTTGCAGACCTCGGTGCGGCCGGGGTTGATGTTGGCGTTGCCGTCGTTGCAGTCGGTGTTGTTGGCGACGTAGCCGCTGGGCTGGGTGCAGGCGGTCGTGCGCAGGCCGTTGTTGCCGAAGAGGTCGCCGTCGGCGTCGCGGTACCAGGCCAGGATGTTCTCGTCGATCTGACCGTTGCAGTTTTCGTCGACGCTGTTGCCGCAGATCTCGGCCACGCCGGGGTTGATGCTGACGTTGGCGTCGTTGCAGTCGCCCGAGACGGTCGCCCGGTAGTTGCCCTGGGGGCGGCAGGCGGTGACGGTGGGGACGGTGCCTCGACCGGCCCACTTGACGGTCTGCTCAAGGAGGCGGTCGTAGACGCCGCCGCGCAGGCTGTAGGTGCCGTAGGCGGCCTCATAGGCCATGAAGAGTGCGCCCATGTAGACGGTGCGGCCCTGGCCCAGCGGGG
>SYOX01000318.1 GCA_005804885.1 Pseudomonadota bacterium | reverse complement strand
CAGTCCATCGACCCCCGCCACGACGGGCTCCGATGAGATGTGACTAAGAGACAGCTGCGCAAGGAGGGGGGACGCTCGTATTACGGGATGGGTGGTTCGGCACTCCACCCCCTGTCCCCCTCCTCGTTCCACGAGGAGGGGGGACGCTTGAATTACGGACTCGGGCGGATCGGTTCCCGCCCCGACGACATCGCCACCCGCCCCAGACGGCCATTGATCCCGGCGAAGGCTCCTGCGGCCCACCCCCCCGAACCACCTTGCCCGTAATTCAAGCGTCCCCCCTCCTTCCGGAGGGAGGAGGGGGACAGGGGGTGGAGTGCCGAACCACCCAGCCCGTCATTCGAGCGTCCCCGAACCACCTTGCCCGTAATTCAAGCGTCCCCCCTCCTTCCGGAGGGAGGAGGGGGACAGGGGGTGGAGTGTGCGGGACAGGGGGTGGAGTCTGCGGGGGTCTTGTGGGAGGGAGGGGGGCATGCTAGGGTCGAGGGGCGTCGGTCGAGGGGCGGGCTGACCCCTTTTCTAGAATCTTCAGGGACTTGCGCGGCATCTCATGAACTACCTGGTCCTGGGTCTGAATCACCGCACGGCGTCCGTGTCGATCCGCGAGCAGCTCGCATTGGGCGAGGCTCGCCTGGGGGAGGCTCTGGCGAGCGTGGTGGGGAATGAGGATCTGAGGGAGGCGGTGATCCTGTCGACGTGCAACAGGGTCGAGATCTACGCCTCGGCGCGGCACCCGGCGCGGGCGCTGCCGGCGGCCTGGGGGATCCTTGAGCGGGTCTGCGACCTGGGCGAGCGCAGCTTCGATCGATTCCGGCCTCACCTCTATGAGCTTCGCGACGAGGCGGCGGTCAAGCACCTCTTCCGCGTGGCGTCGAGCCTGGACTCGATGGTGGTGGGCGAGCCGCAGATCCTCGGGCAGCTCAAGACCGCCTACGCGGCGGCGAGCGAGGCGGGCGCGGTCGGCCAGTACCTCGGGCGCGGGATGACGCGGGCCTTCAGCGCGGCCAAGCGGGTCAGGACGGAGACGAAGATCGCCGAGAGCGGCGTGTCGGTGTCCTACGTCGCGGCGCAGCTGGCGCAGAAGATCTTCGGCTCGCTGGCGGGCAAGTCGGTCCTGCTGGTCGGGGCCGGGGAGATGGCGGAGCTCGCGGCGCGGCACCTCTCGGCGCAGGGGGCGACGCGGACGACGATCGCCAACCGCTCGCTGGATCGGGCGCAGGCGCTGGCGGCGACGCTGGGCGGGACGGCTCGCCCGCTGGAGGCGCTGCCGGAGCTCCTGATCGAGGCCGACATCGTGATCACGTCGACCGGCGCGCGCGAGCCCATCCTGCACCGCAAGTCGCTGGCGGGGATCATGAGGGCGCGCAAGTACCGGCCCTTGTTCCTGATTGACATCGCGGTGCCGAGGGACGTGGAGCCCTCGGCGGGGGAGCTGGACAACGTCTACCTCTACGACGTCGACGATCTGGAGCAGGTCGTGGCGGCCAACCTGGCCACGCGCCAGAAGGAGGCGCAGGTCGCCGAGGCGATCGTCCAGGAGGAGGTCGCCAGCTTCATGCGCTGGGTCGACCAGTCCAACGTGACCCCGACCATCACGGCGATGCGGCAGAAGGCCGTCGAGATCAAGGACGCGGAGCTTGAGCGCACCCTGGGCAAGCTGGAGCACCTCTCCGAGCGGGATCGCCAGCTCATCGCGCAGATGGCCCACAGCCTGACCAACAAGCTGCTCCACTCGCCCACCGTCATGCTCAAGCGAAAGGCCTCCGAGGGCATCGCCACGCGCGACGTCGTCGAGCTGATCCACGACCTCTTTGAGTTGCCCGAGGCCTCGCTCGACGAGGGCGCCCCGGCCGATGGCGCGGCCGCCCGGCCCGCCGAGCGTGAGGCGGCCCCGGTCCCCGAGGACACCCGGCTCCGTGTCGCCAAGTAAACCCTTGATCACATTGGACAATCCATGCTCAAGATAGGAACCCGCGGCTCCCAGCTTGCCCTCTGGCAGGCCAACCACATCGCCTCTCGCCTGCGGGAGCTGCACCCCGGCCTGGACATCACGCTGGACATCATCAAGACCTCGGGGGACAGGATCCAGGACAGGGCGCTCTCCGAGGTCGGCGGCAAGGGCCTCTTCGTCAAGGAGATCGAGGAGGCGCTGCTGGAGGGCCGCATCGATCTGGCGGTCCACTCCATGAAGGACGTCCCCGGCCAGCTCCCCGAAGGCTTGACGCTGGCGGCCATGCCCAGGCGGGCCTCGCCGCACGACGCCCTGATCACCTTCAGCGGCCTGAAGCTGGCCGAGCTGCCTGCGGGCGCGCGGGTCGGCACGGGCTCGCTGCGGCGGCGCTTCCAGCTCCTGAGGATACGCCCGGATCTCGACGTGGTCGGGGTGCGCGGCAATGTCGACACGCGCCTCCAGAAGCTCGACGACAGGGCAGGGGGCCTGTCGGGCATCATCCTGGCCGTCTCGGGCCTTGAGCGCCTTGGGCTCGGGGGCAAGATCACCGAGGTGCTCCAGGCCCCGGAGTTCCTGCCGGCCATCGGCCAGGGCGCCCTCGGCCTGGAGACGCGCGAGGACGACGCCCGCGTCCGGGCCCTGCTTGAGCCCCTGAGGGACAGGACCACCGAGGTCTGCGTGCTGGCCGAGCGCGGCGTGCTGGCGCGCCTCGAAGGCGACTGCCACCTGCCCATCGCCTGCCACACCAGCCTGTCGGACGACGGGGAGCTGACCATCCACGCGCGGCTGGGCCTGCCCGACGGATCGCGGATGATCGAGGCGACCATCACGGGCCCCAGCGAAGACCCGACCCTGACGGGCCTGCGCCTGGGCGACTCGCTGCTGGACGGCGGCGGCCGGGCGCTGATGGCGTCCATCGAAGCGCACGTCGACGCCGCGCCCACGCTATGACCGCCCCAAGGAGCCAGGGGGTCGTCACCCTCGTCGGCGCGGGCCCCGGCGACCCCGGCCTCCTGACCCTCAAGGGGCTGGCCGCGCTGGAGCGCTGCGACGTCGTCCTCTACGACTCCCTCATCGGCGACACCGTGCTGGACCTCGTCCCTGAGGGCGTCGAGCTGATCTACGTCGGCAAGACGGGCGCCCACAGCGGCGCCGACGACCGCCAGCGGCATATCCACGAGGTGATGATCGAGCGCGCGCTCTCCGGACAGGCCGTCGTCCGCCTCACGGGCGGCGACCCCTTCGTCTTCGGGCGAGGCGGGGAGGAGGCCGAAGCGCTGCGGGCCGCGGGCGTGGCCTTCGAGGTGGTCCCAGGGGTGTCCGCCGCGGTGGCGGTCCCGGCCTACGCCGGAATCCCCGTCACCCACCGCGGCTTCAACACGGCGCTGGCCGTCGTCACCGGCCACGAGGATCCCCGCCTGCCCTCGGCCCGGACCAACTGGCGGGCGCTGGCCAGCCTCGCCGCCGCCGGGGGGACGCTGGTCATCCTGATGGGGGTCAAGAACCTCGACCGCAACGCCCGCTTCCTGCTCGACGAGGGCGTCGATCCCTCCACCCCCGCCGCGCTCGTCCAGTGGGGCTCACTCCCCCGACAGCGCACCCTGGTCGGCACCCTGGAGACGATCGCGGCCGAGCGCGCCGCCAGGAGCTTCGGCCCGCCCGCCGTCTGCGTGATCGGCCCCGTGGCGGCCCTCCACGAGACGCTGTCCTGGTTCGAGCCCGGCCCCCTGGCCGGCCGCCGCGTCCTCGTCACCCGCGCCCTCGACACCTCAGCCTCCCTCGTCGAGCCCCTGCGCCGCCTCGGCGCCTCGCCCGTGATCCTGCCGACGATCGAGGTTCGGGACACCCTCGATCCAGCGCTCGACGCGGCCGTCCGCCGCCTGAGCGGCTTCGCCTGGGTCGCGCTGACGAGCGCCAACGGCGTCCGCGCGCTGATGGCGGCGGTCGAGCGGGCGGGGCTCGACGCGAGGGCCTTCGCCGGCTGCCGGCTCGCCTGCGTGGGGGAGGCGACCGCGCGCGCGCTCCGAGAGGCCGGCCTCAAGGCCGATCTCGTCCCCGCCGTGGCCACCGCCGAGGCGCTGGCGCTGGCCATGATCGAGGCTGGCGTCGGCGGGCCGGTCCTGGCCCCGCTGGCCGCAGGCGCGCGGGACACGCTGCCGACCCTCCTGGGCGAACACGGCGCCCAGATCGAGGTGATCGCCGCCTACCGCACGGCGGCGCCCGCCGTCGTGCCGGCGCGCCCCATGGCGCTGCTGCGCGCGGGCAAGATCGACGCGGCGACCTTCGCCTCCCCGAGCGCGATCCACCACCTGGCGCAGATGGCCGCGCCGACGCCCCTTCCAGAACTCCTGGGCCGCGCAAAAGTGCTGTGTATTGGCCCTGTTACGGCGCGGGAGGCCCAGAAGATCGGCCTGGCGGTGGACGTCGTGCCCGAGGCCCACAGCGCCGAGGCGATGATCGAGGCGCTCGTCGCCCACTTCGCCAGCGGGGCCATCGCGGGGTAGGATTGCGGCGGCGCCTCGGCGCGGACGCGCGACGGCGCGGCCGAGGCCTGGTGGTCGGTCAGAGGTCGAGGTGGAGGAGCGCGCGGGCAATGTACAAGGTCTTTGAGGTGTCTCCGGTGGACGAGTCGACGCTGGAGGAGGCGCTCAACCGAGGCTTGGGGGAGGGCTTCAAGCTGGCGCGGGTGGATTACGTGATGCAGGCGGGGGTTCGGCGCCCGACGCTGGCCTACGTGATCATGTTCCGGGCGTCCAGCGCGGTCGAGGGGGTCGAGGAGGAGGCGGAAGAGGGGGGCGCGGCGGCCGAGGGGGGTGCGGCGGCCGAGGGCGTCGAGGTCAGCGATCCAGGCGCTCCTCGATGGCCTTGATGGACTCTTCGAGGTACTTGCGGGTGCGAAGATCGATCCTGGATCGGAGCCCGATGAGGGTCTTGTGGGCCTCTCTGGAGTTGTAGAAGGCCAGCGAGCGGACGCAGGCGCGCTGGAGCAGCGGCCTGCCCGAGCTTGAGACCGTCTCAAGGAGGGCCTGGAGGGTCTGCGGCGTGCGGCGGATGCCCATCGAGCGGGCGGCGGCGGCGCGCAGCTCCTCGTCGTAGTCGTTGACCTTGAGGACCTCGATCAGGAGGCGCTCGGAGTCGGGGTCCGAGGCCCACGCGAGCGCCTGGACGGCCTCCTGTCGCAGCCGCAGGTCGGCGGCGTTGTCGCGGATGAGCCTGGCGAGGGCCAGGGGGCGGATGTTGGTGCGGGCGGCGTTGATGGCGGCCAGGGCCATCAGGGACATCTCCTTGTCCTGACCGTCGATCGCGGCGTAGAGGTGATCGGCGCCCTTGCGATGGGCGCTTGAGGCGAGCAGGCGGAAGGCGAGCGTGCGGCCCTGCTTCCAGGTCTCGCGCTGCGCGTAGGCCAGCGCGGCGTCGACGACGCGGGGCTGGTTGGAGCGGGTGTTCAAGGCGCGGACGGCCTGGAAGCGGACGGCGGGCGACTCGTCCTCAAGGGCGTCGATGAGGGCGAGGGTGGCCTTGTCGCCGGGGTGTTGGGCCAGGGCGCCGGCGACGATCTCGCGTATCTCGGGCCGCTCCTTGCTCTGGAGGACGGTGATGAGGAAGACGTCGGCGTTGGGGGCGTCGACGCGGGTCATCAGGCGCGCGGCGCGCAGGCGGGTCTGGACATCCTCGGTGTCGTTGTAGGCGCGCATGACGCGCTCGGCGCCGGGCAGGGTGTCGCCCTGGCCGCTGAGGTGCTTGCGGGAGAGGCGATCGAGGACCCAGAGGGCGTCGTGGGCGGCCTCCGTCCCCGGCTGCTGGGCGGCGACCTCAAGGAGCGCGTCGGCGACGCCGATGGGGGCGCGCGACAGGCCCCGGACCACGGATCGGCGAAGCTCGCCGTCGCCCTGTCCGAGCAGCGGGACGAGCTGGTGCATGATCTCGGGGGAGCCGGCGCGGCCGACGATCCGCACGGCGCGGGAGCGCACCAGCGGGGAGGTGCCCTCGGCGAGCGCCAGGGCGGTCAGGGCGTCGACGTGGTTGCTGCCGTCGAAGGAGAGCGCGCGGTGGATCAGCGCCTGCTCGGTGCCGGTCAGGGGCTCGAAGGCCAGGATCCGGGCGATGAGGGGCAGGGCGGCCTCGGTCGGCAGCATCGCCAGCAGCGGGATCAGGCGGCTGAGGCGGCCGGTGGGGGCCGCCTCGGGGGCGAGCTCGGCGTCGATCATCGCGGCGAGGGCGGGGGCCAGCTCCTTGTCGAGCCCGCGGGCCAGCGAGGCCAGCTCGCGGCGCCTGCGGGGGCTCTCCTCCACGGAGAGCTGCTCGACGAGGCGCCCGATGGCGACCTCCCGGGCGTCGTAGTCGAGGTCGATCAGCGGGGTCAGCTCCGAGATCGCCGATCGCTGGTGGGGCGTGCGCCGGGTCGCCACGGCGACGTCGAGCATCGTGACGGTCACGCAGCGGCTGATCTTCGGGGTGGGGAACTCGACGTAGAGGCCGCCGGCCTCCAGGAGGTCGCGCAGCGGGACGAGGGGCAGCTTGACCTTGATCCACTGGCCGTCGTCGAAGGAGATCAGCAGCGCGCTCGGGACGCCGTGGGTGGCCCAGGACTCGCCGGAGGCGGCGTTGCCCGGGACGATCCGCAGCCCGCGCATGGCGAAGGCCTGGTTGACGTCGGCGGTGACGAACTCGCCGCGTCCCCAGCCGCTGGCGCCCTCGATCCAGGCCGTCGCGGCGCTGCCATCGTTGATCGTGGTGGGGATGGAGGCCTGGCCGCCGCGCGAGGCCTCGCTCAGATCGGAGCTGGCCGAGCGGAAGCTGATCAGATCGGGGAAGTGGGTCGCCTGGGGCGCCTCGGTGTCCATCCTGGCCTCGACGACGAGGGCCTCGTTGGCGATGTCGTGGCGCAGCGGCGCCTTGACGAAGCGCTCGGCGGCGAAGTCCCAGACCTTCGGGAAGAGCCGGGCGTGCGAGCGGCCGCAGAAGAGGACCCCCGCGTCGAGCTGGGCCAGCACCACCTCAAGGTCGCCGTCGCCGTCGACGTCCATCAGATCGACCCGCTGCCGGGGATCGAAGGCGTCGACGGAGCCGGACCAGATCGTCGTGTAGGGCCGCTGGCCGGAGAAGATCCCCAGGTAGCTGTCGCGGCCGACGGTCTCGGAGTCGTCGCCCGAGGGCGTGGCCTCGAAGCGGATCACCTGCCTGCCGCCGCCCAGGTCGATGGTCTGGATGGCGTAGGCGCAGTCGCGGCCGATGCCACGAGGGATGCGGACCTTGCTGGCCCGCGCATAGCCGCCCCCCTGCCGAGCGAAGAGCTCCAGGTAGGTGTGCTCAAGCGGTGCGTCCTTGCCGGGCTCCGAGACGGTGTAGATCGCCGCCGCGAAGCGATCATCCTGAGCAATTCCAGATACTTGCGCTTTGGGTGGGGTGGGCGGGTTCGCCGCCTCGGCCGGCGCCGCGCGCAAGACCTGGGCGCTCAGGAGGGCGATAAAGAGGATCGCGCCGACGAGGGTCGGGTTACTTGCCATCGTCGCCGCGCCAGCCGGGGCTAAGGCGTGGGCGGAGGCCCTCGTCGCGGTAGGCGAAGTAATCGGCGAGGATCTGGCCGTGATCGAAGCACATGTTGTCCGGGAGGGTCTCGCGGGTGAAGGCCCTGATGTTGAGGGCGTCGTCCTCGGCGCGGGGCTCGCCCGAGGGCGCCCGCGCGATGAAGACGACGCTCAGGGTGTGCTTGCGGGGATCGCGGCGCGGGTCGGAGTAGACGAGGAACTGCTCGATGAGCTCCACGTCCAGGCTCGTCTCCTCCTTGGCCTCGCGGACGGCGCCGGCCTCGGCCGTCTCGCCCTCGTCCATGAAGCCGCCGGGCAGCGCCCAGCCGTGGGGGGCATTGCGGCGCTCGATGAGCAGCACCCCCTTGTCCTGCCATTCGATGATCACGTCCACCGTCGGGGTGGGGTTTCGATAAGGTCCGCTCTGGGACATCTCAGCCTCCGGTCGAAGTCTCTGTCCTGGAGGATACGTCAATCGCCGCCGATCGGGAAGCGCTCGCTTTTTGACCTGATCGGGAGGTGGAGGTAGGGTAGACGCCGTCGAGGTAGGTGTGGCCTGAACATGGAGGTTGCGGCCATTGACCTTTAACCCCCAGCCCATCCACGCCGCCGATCCCAGGATCTGGCTCGCGAGCGCCTCGCCGAGGCGCCGGTCGCTCCTTGAGCAGATCGGCCTCGTCCCCGTCGTGCGTGCCTCCAGCGTGCCCGAGCGCCCCGATCCTGGCGAGGCCCCCGTCGATTACACCGAGCGGCTCGCCCGCTCCAAGGGCGTCGCCGTCCGCGAGGCGTTCAGCGACGCCGAGCGCGACGCGGGCCCCCATTGGATCGTGGCTGCGGACACCGTCGTCGTTCATCTGGGCGTCATCCTTGAGAAGCCCGCCTCCGTCGCCGAGGCCCGCGCCCTGGTCTCCGGTCTGGGCGGCGCCACCCACGAGGTCGTCACGGGCTTCTGGGTCGGCGATGTGGCCAGCCGGGCCAGCTTTGCGGGCCACGTCCGCACCCAGGTGACCTTCCGGAGCCTGGATGAGGGCGCCGTCGACCGCTACGTCCAGACAGGGGAGCCCATGGACAAGGCAGGCGGCTACGGCATCCAGGGGGTCGGCGCCTTCCTCGTCGAGCGGATCGAGGGGTGCTACTTCAACGTCGTCGGCTTGCCGATAAGCGCCGTCCTGGCCGCGCTCGACGACCTGGGCGCGCTGGGGGCCTTCCCCTTCGCGGCCGCAGGCGGGAGGTAGCCGATGGGGCAGATCGCGCGACGTTGGGCCGAGATCCACGCCAGAGTTCAGGAGGCCGCCGCCGCCGCCGGGCGCCCTTCGGGCGTCCGCCTCGTGGCCGTCTCCAAGACGCACCCCGCCGAGGCCGTCGCGGAGGCCTTCGAGGCAGGAGGGCGCGACTTCGGCGAGAGCTACGTTCAAGAGCACCTCGCCAAGCGCGAGGCCGTCGCGGCGCTGCTCGGCCCCGCAGAGGCGCAGATCCGCTGGCACTTCATCGGTCGCCTCCAGAGCAACAAGCTCAAGAAGCTCCTCGAAGCCCCTCCGGGCCGGACCTCGGAGGGCGTCGAGCTCCTGCACGCCCTGGACAGGGCCTCGCTGGTCGACGCCGTGGCCAAGGCCGGCGGCGCGCCCTCGCTCCTTCAGGTCCGGCTCGGCCTGGAGGACTCCAAGGCGGGCTTTGAGCCCGAGGAGGTCGTCGAGGCCGTCGGGGAGGCGCTGCGGCGCGGTGTGCGGGTCAGAGGCTTGATGACGATCCCGCCGCCGTGCGAGGATCCAGCGGTTCAACGGGCGCACTTCGCGCGCCTGCGAGGGCTGCTGGCCGAGTGCAAGGCGCGCTGGGGCGACGCGGGGCTGGTGGAGCTGAGCATGGGGATGAGCGACGATTTTGAGCTGGCGATCGAGGAAGGGGCGACGCTGGTCCGGGTCGGGACGGCCATCTTCGGGGCGCGGGCTTGAGGCCCGCCATGAAGGGCGCAGGGGGTTGAGGTGGAGGGGCTCAAGGGCTTGAAGGTTGGGTTTCTGGGCTGCGGCGCGATGGGCGCCAGCATCGCCCGCGCGCTGATCGAGCGGGCGGGCGTGGCGCCGCAGTCGGTGGTGCTCTACGATCGCCTCGCGGAGGCGCGCGAGGGGCTCGCGGCGGCGCTCGGGGCGCGGGCCGCGGGCTCGGAGACGGAGGTGGCCCGCGAGGCCGACGTGATCGTCCTGGCGACCAAGCCCCACGACGTCACCGTCGCCCTCGGGCTCATCGAATGGCCTTCGGAGGCCAGGACGCTGGTGTCCATCGCGGCGGGCGTGGACACCGAGCAGCTGCGCGAGCGGGTCCCCTCGGGCGTGCGGGTCGCCCGCGCGATGCCCAACGTGGCGGCGCTGGTCGGGGCCGGGATCACGGGGGTGCTGCGGCACCACGACCCCGAGGTCATGGCGCAGGTGGAGGCCGTCTTCGCGTCTTGCGGCGAGGTGGTCACGATCGAGAAGGAGCGGGACTTCGGGGCGGTGACGGCGCTGTCGGGCTCCGGGCCGGCCTACGTCTTCGTGGCCATCGAGGCGCTGGCCGACGGCGGGGTCCTGATGGGGCTCAGCCGACCGCTGGCCCAGAAGCTGGCCCTGCACACCGTCCTGGGGGCTGCCACGCTGGCGCTCCACGAGGGGGTCCACCCGGCGGATCTCAAGGACCGGGTCGCCAGCCCCGGCGGGACGACCATCCACGGGCTCGCCGCGCTGGAGCGGGCGGGCTTCAGAGGGGCGCTCATCGACGCCGTCGAGGCCGCCACTCAGCGCAGCGAGGCGCTCGGAGCCCAGGGGAGGGACCGGCGCAAGTGACCAGGATCATTGTTGAAAACCAGGCCCTTCGGGGCGAAGGCAGGGACGCCAGGCCATGAAGATGACACCGCTCGACATCCAACAGTACACCTTCAAGATCGCCCTGCGGGGCTACGATCGCCTGGATGTGACCGACTTCGTCGAGAGCGTGCGCCGGGATTACGAGGCGCTGACCGAGGAGAACCTCGAGCTGCGATCCCGGCTCGCCCGCCTGGAGGACGAGGTGATGGCCTTGCGCGGCCGCGAGGCCGATCTTCAGGACTGCATCGTGGCCGCCCGCCGCATGGGCGAGGAGGTCGTGGAGCAGGCGCGGCAGGAGGCGGCGAACCTGCGCCGCGAGGCGCAGAAGGAGGCCGAGCTCGACACCCGGGAGGCCCAGCGCGAGGCTGAGATGACGGTCCGCGCGGCGCAGCAGGAGGCCGAGCTGCTCACCCGCGAGGCGCGCCAGAAGGTCGAGCAGATCGCCAGGGACGCCGAGATGACCGCCCGCGCGGCGCAGCAGGAGGCCGAGGCGACCGCCCGCGACGCGAAGCAGCGGGCCGAGCAGATCGCCCACGACGCCGAGGTCGCCTCGACGCGGCTGGTCCAGGCCGCCGAGCAGAAGGCCAGCGGCCTCCACCTCGACATGACCGAGCTGCGCCACCAGCGCGCTCGCCTGCGGGCCGAGCTGCGCGCCCTCCTGGAGGGCCACCTCAACCTGCTGGAGGACGACACCCTCCACGAGCCCGCCCGAAACGGGGTCGAGCCGCTCCCCAACGGCAACGCCCACCTGACGATCCCTCGCCTCTCCAGCGCGCTCGTCAACGGCCGCGGCTGATCGCGGCGACTGAGGAGGTCGTCGCTGGGTGGACACGTCGATCACGGCGGGTGGGCGTCGTTGAATGGACACGTCGATCACGGCGTATCGGCGTCGTTGGCGGACAAGGGGAGATCGGCGAGTCGACTTCGATGACGCGCACGTCGAGATCATCGAGTCGACTTCGTTGACGGGCACGTCGAGATCATTGAGTCGACTTCGATGACGGGCACGTCGAGATCGGCGGGTCGACTTCGTTGACGCACACGTCGGGATCGGCGAGTCGACTTCGTTGATAGACAAGGGGAGATCGGGGCGTCGACTTCGTTGACGGACACGTCGGGATCGGCGAATCGACTTCGTTGACGGTCACGGAGAGATCAACGAGTCGACTTCGTTGACGCGATCTGCACGTTGACGGTCCACCCGGGCTTGCGCCCGGGCCTTGGGTTTTGTCCTGGGTCGCCCCGCCATCCGGCGGGGCTGGCGGGGGAGTGTCAGCGTTCGTGGGGCGTGTCACCCCTTTTGAGCTCAGAAGAGATGTTCAGGGGCTCGCAAGCAGACATCGAGCGGCCTTGAGGGGGTCTGTCGCTTGAAGGTTGACGCCCCTTCGCTAGCCCCGAAGGGGCGTCCCTGGACAAATTGTAGGCCCGGGCGCAAGCCCGGGTGGACCGTCAACGTGCGGATCACATCAACGAAGTCGACTCGATGATCTCGACGTGCCCGTCAACGAAGTCGACTCGTTGATCTCTCCTTGTCCATCAACGAAGTCGACTCGCCGATCCCCCTTGTCCGTAATACGAGCGTCCCTCCCCCTTGCGCAGCGAGGGGGAGGACAGGAGGGGGAGTTCCCCGACGTGTCCGTCAACGAAGTCGATCCGCCGTGATCGACGTGCCCATTCAACAACGCCGTTGAAGCGCCAGGATCGCCCCGCTCTCAAGTCCTCAGCACCGAGATCGCATTGCCCCGCTTCCACTGGATCCGCCACCCGCCCCAGGACGGCAGGAAGGTCAGCGAGGGCGCCTGGCGGCGCTTGCCCTGCGTCTGATCCAGCGTCACGACGCGGTGCGCGGTGTCGTAATGCACCGTGTAGGCTGCGTCACCGACGTTGAAGGTCGACGGGTAGTCCCGCTCCAGCCACCGCCGCTCGCCCTCGTCCAAGGGCGCCGGCCACGGCACCAGGAAGTCGTCCTCGATCAGCAGCGCCGCGTCCTCGCCCGACTCGACACCCAGCGCCTCGATCTGCGCCTCGACCCAGGCCTCCACGTCGATGGCGGCCGGCTCGCTCAGGCGCTTGAGCCGCCTGTAGAGGTTCCAGGACCAGGCGCGCGCCCGACTCTCCTCGATCGCCTCCCTGAAGAGGCTCCCCTGCATCAAGGCCATGTGGAGCGCCCGACGGCACAGCGCCCCACGCGGGGACTCCTCCCGCTCCTCCAGCGTCCGCCCCGAGAAGGATCGGACGATCGTGCACGACAGCCTGCCTCGCGACATCCGCGCGCTCTCGACCCGCTCAACCCCAAGCCCCTCGTCGCGCAACACCGCGAGATCCATAGGGATCGGGCACGTCGCCTGCTTGATCAGCCGCGCGCCGATCTTGAGCGAGAAGACCTCCGGCGCCACGATCACCTCGACCCGATCCCCGATCAGCGATCCCCGCTGGAGCTCCACCTCGGCCCCATCTCTCCCGAAGGCATCTCCACGCCGCCGCCGCACGTAGGCCGTGTGCGGATCGGCCCGGATCCACAGCCGCGCCAGCCACCCCCGATCGACCTCCAGGCGCCCGGCGCCTCGCTCGCCGACGCCCAGCAGCCCCCGGAGCTGCGCCGCGACCCGGCGACCCTCCGCCAGCGCGACAGGGTGGAGCCCATCGCGGCGGGCGTCCCCCACCCTGAGCGCCAGGGCCGCGAGCGTCGCGTCGCACCCCGCCTGCCGCCACCCCGCCCGCGCCTCGGACACCTCCTGCCCCGCGCCGCTCGGCGGCGACAGCAGCCTGCGCTCGACCCCCATCGCCGCGACGAGATCGATCGCGTCGACCAGCACCCGCTCCGGCGCCTCGCCGCGCGCCACGCAGGCCCGCGCCTCGACCAGGAAGCGCCCCTGGCGCGCGTCCACGGGCAGCGCCCCCACCTCCAGCCCCACCTCCGTGATCCCCCCCGCCGCGTCCAGACACCCGAGCCGCGTGAGGGCCGCCTCGGCGGCCTCGACGGCGTAGGGCGCGGGCGGATCAAGCAGCCTCAGCGCGCTGAGGCGGTGCCCGCATGAGGCCACCCTCAGGGCCGCGTCGGTCAAGTCCTCCCGCATGATCTCCGGCGGCGTCCGGGCCTCCAGGTTGCCCGCCCGCCCCCACAAGCGGACGCAATGCCCCGGCCCCAGCCGGCCCGCGCGACCCTTGCGCTGCTCGGCCGAGTCCTCCGAGATCGGCACCAGCCGCAACACCCCCCGACCGCCGTGGTAGCGCTTCTGGCGCACCAGCCCGCTGTCGATCACCACCCCGATCCCCGGCAGCGTCACCGAGGTCTCGGCCACGTTGGTCGACAGGATCACCCGCCGCGCCGCGCCCGCCGCGAACACCTGATCCTGCGCCTCAGGCGACAAATCCCCATGAAGGGCGAGGACTTCCAGACCCTCGCGCTCGGCCAGACCCCGCAGCGCCTGCCGACATGCCGAGATCTCGGCCTTGCCCGGCAAAAAGACCAGCGCGTCGCCCGGCCAGCGCAGCGCCCGCTCGACCCCCTCGACCACGCGCCCCTCCAGCCCCTTGATCTCGGGCAGGGTCGGGGCGTCCAGGTGCTCCAGCCCCACGTCGTAGAGCCGGCCGTGCCCCTCGATCACCGCGCCCTGGACGAAGCGCCCAAGCCGCTCGACGTCCAGCGTGGCGGACATGACGATCAGCTCGGGCAGCGCCTCGGCCTGCGCGAAGCCCAGCAGCAGATCGACGTCGATCTGGCGCTCGTGGAACTCGTCGAGCACCAGCGTGTCCCACGCCCCCAGCGCCCGCCGCCCAGGCCCGGCCTCCTGCATCATCCTCAAGACCGTCCCGGGCGTGGCAAAGACGATCCGCGAGCGCGCCGTGAACGCCGCCTCGTGCCGCACCGCGAAGCCGACCTCCTGGCCCAGCGTCGATCCCGTCAGCCGCGCCACGTAGCGGGCCAGCGCCCGACAGGCCAGCCGCCTCGGCTCGACGACCAGCACCCGCGCCCCGCCTCGGGTGCACCACATCGGCACCCGCGTGCTCTTGCCGCTGCCCGTCGGGGCCGTGAACACCACGCGCCCGCAGGCCCCAAGCCGCTCGATCGTCTCCTCTCGAAGCCCATCGACGGGGGTCGGTTGATCGGTCTCAAGCATCCTCATCCGCGCTCCTGCCTCCATGACTCGCCCGAGCATCGCGGCTCCGAGCCGATCATGTCCAGCGTCGACCGCCGATCCATCCTCAAGAGGGCGCCCAGGGCCTCCAAAGCGTCTCAAGCGCTTGATCCACGCCCTGGATGGCTCAGAGATCGCCGCCGCCCTCCGCGGCGCTTCAACTGTCCGACGATGCGATCTATAGTGCGCGTCGGCGTCGGTATGGCGGCGATCGGAGGCAGGGCAGGGGAGGGGGCGTGCGACCTCGGCTGATGGAGTGGGTGGAGCCCTGGGCGGGCCAGTGGAGTTGGCTCGTGGTGCCGGATCAGCCCGTGCTGTCGGCCATCGGCGGGGTGGTCGCGGCGGTGATCGCGGCGGCCTGGGGTCACAGGTCAGGGCTTGTCTGGTGGAAGACCCTCGTGGCGGCGGCGGCGGCGGCCGGCGTCGGCGCCGCGCTGGCCCGCGTCTTCTGGGTCCTGACCGTCTTTGACCAGTTCCTCGCCGAGCCCTTCCTGCTCTTTGACCCCTTCAGAGGCGGCCAGACCAGCTTCGGCGCCCTGACCGGCGCGGCCCTGGGCGCGGCCCTTGCGCTCAAGCTCCTCAAGGCCCCCACGCTGCGACACGCGGACGTCCTGGCGCCCTGCGGCCTGCTGGGCATCGCCTTCGCCCGGGTCGGCTGCCTGATGCGCGGCTGCGATTACGGCATCCCCACCGATCTGGCCTGGGGCGTCCGCTACCCCGTGGCCAGCACCGTCTTCCGCAAACACCTCAACCTCGGCCTCGTCGACCCCACCGACACCCTCTCCCACGCCGTCCACCCCTTTCCCCTCTACCTCGCCGGCTGGACCACCCTCTGCTTCCTGATCGCGCTGATCTTCCCCCACGCCTTTGGCAAGAAGCCCGGCCAGCGCGCTGTCGGGGTCGGCATCCTCTACCTCGTCGGGCGCTTCTGCTGGGAGTTCCTGCGCCAGCCCGGCAATGCGCCGATGATCGTCGGCCCCTTCAACGCCGGCCACCTCTTCGCCGTCCTCTCGCTGGCCGTTCTGGCGGTAATCTACGCTCTGGTCAGCCGCCTCGAGGACAAGGAAGGCACCCCGCGCCCGTCCTGAAAGGACTGGCAGCCGAGGGAGGCGATCAGGGATCGGGCGCGCCCATCCCGAAAAGGCCCCCGGCGCCCTCAAGATCGCCTGGATCTGTCCGCCCCCAAACAACTTCTCATACGGAACCACGCTCAAGCCACTTCCATGTTGGGCCACCAGGATGCCCAAGATGACAGTGTTTCAAACGTGGTTCCGTATCAGTCGTAGCAGTCGCAGGCCGTGGGGCGCTCGCCCTCCGCGTAATGGTCGCAGCAGGTCGAGATCGTCTCCTCCTCGCTGCTCCACACCGGGACCGCGCAGCCCGGCCCAGGGCTGATGTCCGGCAGGCGCGGGTCGGCCACGGGGCAGGGCAGGCAGGAGTAGACCGGGGTGCGCAGGCCGACGTGCTCAAGCCAGCGGCAGCGCTCGGGCTGCCGCTCGGGGTCAGCGACGCACCGCCGGCTCCAGCCCCACCAGCTCCACGAGGCCCGCGCCTCGGCCCTGTCGATGTCGCACTGAAACCACCCCTCGCACAGCGCCTCGTCGGCCCGCTGGATGCAGACCGTGTCTGGATCCCACCCCCAGACGAGATCGAGGCTGTGGCAGTTGCGCCACCCGTCGATCTCTCGGCCATAGTCCAGATCGTGGCGTCGGCAGGCGTCGTCCCAGCAGTTGACCGGCGGCGCGGGGCCGAAGTTGCCGCTCCCGCACCAGTTCCCATACCCGAAGGTCTCCGGGTAGACGGCGTCCACCCCCAACGACCAGATCGCGCACTCGACGCGGTTGTGGAGCGCGCGCTCCGAGATCCGCGCGTCCTCGACCTCGTCCTGCGCCAGACAGTAGGCCCCCGTCTCCGTCACCCCCTGGAATTCCTGAGGGGGATCGGGATCTTGCGCCACATCGACGCACCCTCCAACGCTCGCCGCGACGACGAGCGCCACCACGCGGTGTCTCTTCATCCCTCACCCCCGCACAGGCCCTTCGGCGCGTCGACACCCGAAGATCCGATGTCGACGCGCCCCCGGCCTGCCAGCCCCAGGTCAACCATGCCCTCGATTTGCCGCTCTCCACCAAAGCAATCCCCATGCCACGGCCATTTCGCGTTGAAGCCCGTCACGACGGGCTCCAGAGTGTGGTCTCGGCGCCTCACGCGGGGCGCCCCCACCCCGGCGCCCGCGCCCCACGCTCCCCAGATCGCCCGTTGGGCGGGCATCGTTGAGGGACAAGGGTGGATCGCACACTCCACCCCCTGTCCCCCTCCTCGCTGCGCAAGGAGGGGGAACGCTTGAATTACGGGCAAGGTGGATCGCACACTCCACCCCCTGTCCCCCTCCTCGCTGCGCAAGGAGGGGGGACGCTCGTATTACGGGCAAGGTGGGTCGGGTCCCGCCCCGACGACCTCGCCACCCGCCCCAGACGGCCAGTGATCCCGGCAAGGGCTCCTGCGGCCCGCCCCTGAACCACCTTGCCCGTAATACGAGCGTCCCCCCGAGAGGCACT
>SYOX01000317.1 GCA_005804885.1 Pseudomonadota bacterium | reverse complement strand
GGACCGAGGCCGGCGAGGCCGACAGCGTCGAGGCCAAGGAGGAGAGCACAGGCGGGCCGTTGGCCCGCCGAGCATCGACGACGCCGGCATCGGCGCTGTCGGCCCGTTGGCCGACGGGAGTCAAACCGGTCAGCGTTCTAGCCCCACCCGACGAGCCCGTCCCCGCAGGGGCGGTGCGAGGAGCGTGGGGCGATCGCCCTACGCACGACGATCGTGGAGCGTGGGGGGTCGGTGGAGCGTGGGGTGGGGCGAGGAGCTGGGGCGACGGGGATCAGCCCGCCAGCGCCTCGACGATCGCGTCGGCCACCCTGAGCCCGTCGACCGCCGCGCTGACGATCCCGCCGCCGTGCCCCGACCCCTCGCCGCACGGGTAGAGCCCCGCGATCGTTGTGGATTGCAGATCCGCCCCGCGCTCCACCTGGATCGGCGCTGAGGTCCGCGTCTCGACCCCGATCAGCACCGCCTCCTCGGCCACGAAGGCCGGCATCCTGCGACCCCACCGCCGCAGCGCCTCCTTCAGCGACCGCGTCACGAAATCCGGGTAACACCGCGACAGATCCGCCGACGTCACCCCCGGCGTGTACGAGGTCTTTCGCACATCCCCGCCCGAACGATCCGCCAGAAAGTCGCTCACGGTCTGCGCCGGCGCCCTGAACAGGCCACCGCCCATCGCCCCCGCCCGGCGCTCCGCCCGCCGCTGGAAGTCGAAGCCCGCCATGAGCCCATCGCCGCCAAAGTCACCCGGCTCGACCGTCACCACCAGCGCGCTGTTGGCGAAGGCCCCCGAGCGCGCCGCGTGGCTCATCCCGTTGACCACCACCCCATCGGCCTCCGTCGGCGTCGGCACGACCTGACCGCCCGGACACATGCAGAACGAGTAGACCCCGCGCTGATGACCGTCCACCTCGAAGTTCGCGCTCAAACGGTAATCCGCCGGCGGCAGCAGCGGGTGCTCCGCGTGCCGACCGTACTGAATGGCGTCGATCGCCTGCTGCGGGTGCTCCACCCGGAACCCCACCGCGAAGGCCTTCGGGCTCATCGCCACCCCGCGCGCCGCCAGCGCCTCGAGCAGCGCCCTGGCCGAGTGCCCCGCCGCCAGCACCACCCGATCCGCGTCGATCACCTCCCCGTCGCTCAGCTTGACCCCGACCACCCGACCGCCCGACACCGCCAGATCCTCGACCCGCACCCCGAAGCGCACCTCCGCCCCGTGCTCGATCAAGGCCGCCCTCATCGTCTTGAGCAGCGCCACCAGCCGATCCGTGCCCAGGTGCGGCTTGCCGTCGATCAAGATCCGCGACGGCGCACCCATCTCCACCAGCGTCTCCAGCACGAAGCGCACCTGCGGCGCCCCGATCCGCGTCGTCAGCTTCCCGTCGCTCCACGTCCCCGCGCCGCCCTCCCCGAAGCACAGGTTGCTGAAGTTCTGCAGCTCCCCCCAGTGCATCAGCCGCGACACGTCCATCGCCCGCGTCTCCACCGGCTTGCCCTGCTCCAGCAGCGTCGGCCTCAACCCCGCCCGCGCCAGCGCCAGCGCCGCAAAGAGCCCCGCCGGACCCGCGCCCACCACCACCACCCTCGATCGACGCCCCGACTCCGGCACCGACCTGTCCGGCAGCCGATAAAAGTCCTCCGCCTCCCGCACCCCCTCCGGCAACCCCCCTCGCCAGCTCCCCGGCCGCTCGACCTCGACGTGCACCGAGTAGATCAGCCGCGGCTGACCCCGCGTGTCGATGGACCGCTTGAGCGCCGTCAACCCCAGGATCGCCGATCTGGGCAGCCCCAGGCGCACCGCGACGGCCTTGAAGAGCCCCCCTTCGGCGCCCTCCACCTCCTCCTCAAGGGACAGCGGGATGTTGTCCAGCCTCAACAGCACGCCTCAGCCGCCCCCCAGCGCGGCCAGCCTGTCGCCGTCCCTGTCGTAGACGTCGCTCAAGAAATGGCTCCGGCCCTCGTCGCCCACCCGCACCGTGATGTAGTTGATGTAGATCGGCAGCTTGCGCTTGAGGAAGATCTCCTCGCTCTCGAAGCTCTCCAGGAGCTCCTCGACCCGATCGCCGTCGAAGCTCCCGTCGAGCTCCAGGATCAGCCGCGCCAGCGTCAGCGGCTCGTGCACCCGCACGCAACCATGCGAAAAAGCACGCACCGGCCGCTGGAAGAGGTTCCGCGACTGCGTGTCGTGCATGTAGATCTCATAGGGGTTCGGGAAGATGATCTTGACCTGCCCGAGCGCGTTGCCCGGCCCCGGAGGCTGCCGGATCCACTCGTAATCCGTCCCCTCTCCCATGACCTGAAAGCCCTTCTTCGACAAGAACTCGATTCGAGCCTCGTCCTCCATCTCCTCGCCCTTGTCGCCGAGGATCTCCTTCTGGAAGATCCGCTTGGGCACGTTCCAGAAGGGGTTGTAGACCACCCGATCGATCTGAGCCATCGTCTCGGGCGTCGCGTTGACCAGCGTCTTGCCCTTGCCCTTCTCCCACTTGCGCGTCGTGCTCCCGACCACCACCCGGAACCTGTGCGTCCTCCCCCTGGCGTCCCACAGCTCCCCATGGAAGTCCGGGATGTTGACGAAGACGTGCTCCCCGGTCATCGGGATGGCCTCGCGCCACTTGCGCATCGCCAGCCGGATCTTGGCCAGCTTCGCCCCCGCAGGCTCCTCCAGCGCCTTGAGCGTCGGCTTGTCCACCTTGCCGCTCTCCTGCACCTGGTGGTTGCGCTGAAACTCCCGCAGCGCCTCCTTCAACCCGCCGTCAAAGCTCTCCGGCCTGGACGGATCGCCCGTCCCCGGCGCGTAACCCTCCTGCGCCAGCCGCTCCCGCAGCGACGGCACACCGGCGCTCGCCTTGCCCTCCGACAGGCTCTTGGTGTCCTTGAGCGCGACGAAGCCGCCCGCCGCGACGATCTCCCTGTAGAGCGCCAGCGCCCCCATCAGCCGCCGATACTGATCGCCAGGGGGCAGCGCGCTCTCCAGAACCTCCTGGACCTGGCTTTGCCCCATCTGCGCCATCAAGGCCTGAAAGGCCCGCACCTGCGCCACCTCACCGCTCTCCGGCCATCCCTCCGGCATCGTCATCCGAAGCTGGTCCTGGGGCTGCTTCGTGCGCTTGACCTCGTCGTCGGCCAGCCCGTCGAGCCACTTGCGCTGCGCCTCGATCTTCTCCCAGTGCTGGTCCGCGTAGGCCGCCCGCATCTCCCACACGAAGCGCGCCACGATCTGGTGGCCGTGGATCTCAAGCTCGGCCAGCCGCCGCGCCAGCGCCGTGTTGTGCGCCCTCAAGTCCTCCAGCGCGATCTCGACGTGCGGCAGCGGCGTCTCATAACCCCCGCGCCCGAACATGATCGACACCAGCGTCGCGTCCGTCACCGCCCCCGACTCGTCCCGGATCTTCTCGCCATCGAGCGTCATCAGGTGCGAGGCCAGCCGCTCGACGTGCTCCTGCCCGAGCCCGCTGACCTTCGCCGTCAGCGCCTCAAGCGCCTCCCTGGCCTCCCCGATCTCTCGCTTGAGCGCCGCCAGCCGCTCGCACTCGAAGCTGGCCGGATCCAGATCGTAGACCGACGGATCGGCGCACAGCGCCTCGACCGCCGCAAGCTGCCCCGACGCCCCCTCGATCGTCACGAAGACCGGCTTGTCCGGCGAGAAGGCGTCCGACCCGAGCCGAGGCATCGCCCCCTTGTCGTCGATCTTGTTGATCTTGCTCTCGATCTCCACCTGAAGATCGCGGGCCGTCAGCTTCGGCGCGGCGGCCGCGAACTCCTTCTGGAAGAGCCCGCTGGCCTTGACGGCGGCCTGCGACGCCTCCTGATGATCCAGGCGGCCCGAGCAGGCGCTCAAGGCGAAGGCGGCGGCGGCGGTGGCGGTGACACAGAGGCAGAAGGGAAGCGCGCCCCGGACTGCTGGGGTGGGCTCAAGTCGCATCATGAAGTCCTCTAATCTCTCTCAGGCGGCCGGGCGGCCCTCCCGATCACGGCGACGCTCCTTCCCTGGTCAACGGCCGGCTTCCTTGCCCTCTTCCGTCGCGGCGGCAGTATAGCCACACCCCCTGCACCTGTCATCTTCACAGCCACTCCGCCCTCGGACACGAGACTCCGTCGGGCTTGAAGACCCCGTCGGGAACAGAGACCCCTTCGGGAGCAGAGACCCCGTCGGGAGCAGAGACCCCGCCGTGAGTCCTTCAAGGGGCGGGCGTGGGGCTGGCGAAGCGAACGACGCGGAGGCCGCCGCCGACGGTGCGCCCCTCGGGGGTGCCGACGGCGTGGTTGCCCGCGCGTATCCAGCGGGCGGGCGAGAACCAGGCCCCGCCTCGCTTGACGCGCAGGTGGCCGGTGTCGGGGCCTGCGGGATCGAGGCGCGGGCCGGTTGCGGCGTCGCCCGATCGCCCGTCGCCCCGGTCCCAGCACCACTCCCAGACGTTGCCGAGGGTGTCGTGAAGGCCCCAGCCGTTGGCCCGCTTGAGCCCCACGGGGTGAGTCCCGGAGCGGGCCGATCGGACCTGCACCTCGGACCAGTTCGAGGAGTCCCACCCCTCGACGTAGGTCACACCGGAGTTGCCGCCGTACCACGCGATCTCGTCCAGCAGGGGCGCGTTGTTCTCGCCGAGGATCCCCAACTCGCCTGCATAGGTGGCCGTCGTCGTTCCCGCCCGACAGGCGTACTCCCACTCCGCCTCCGTCGGCAGCCGCCACCCGGCCCCCTCCCAGCTCGCCACCTCAGGCTTCAGCCCGGCCACCGCGTCACCGGGTCCGTATGGGGCGCCGCCGGGTCGGCGGTAGAAGGGCTCCAGGCCCCATCGGGCCGACATCACATTGCAGAAGGCCACCGCCTCGAACCAGCTGACCTGCTCCACGGGGCGCAGGCGCACCTGCTCCGGCTCGCCGGCCTGGAAGCGGGCGGGGTTCTCGCCCATGATCTGCGCCCACAGCCCTTGGGTCACAGGGAAGACGCCCACGGCCAGCCCTCGGCTCAACACCACCTCGCGTCGCTGTTCGGTAGGGTCGCGGCCAGGCTCACCCTCGGGCGATCCCATCAGGAAATGGCCGGGCGGGATGAGGGCAAAGAGCGCGCGCTCGATCCCGAGGGCGTCCAGAAGGGCCAGCCGCGGATCGCGCCCTCCGTCGGTGAGGGCGGCGAGCCAGGAGGCCGGGACGATCTGTGCGGGCTGGCGCCAGGGTTCGGGTGTACGGCGCAGCTTGTCC
>SYOX01000316.1 GCA_005804885.1 Pseudomonadota bacterium | reverse complement strand
CTGGCGACAGGAAGTCAACCTTCAGGCGACAGACCCTCTCAAGACCGCGCGATGTCTGCTTCCGAGCCCCTGAACATCTCCTGTGAGGTCAAAACGGGTGACACGCCCCACGCACACTGACGCCCCGTCGCCAGCCCCGCCCTCCGGCGGGGCGACCCGGGACAAAACCCAAGGCCCGGGCGCAAGCCCGGGTGGACCGTCAACGTGCGGATCGCACCAACGAAGTCGACTCGACGATCTCGACGTGCCCGTCATCGAAGTCGACTCCCCGATCTCGACGTGACCGTCAACGAAGTCGACCCGCCGATCTCGACGTGCCCGTCAACGAAGTCGATTCGCCGATCTCGAAGTGTCCGTCATCTCTGCTGATTCGACGATCCCGACGTGTGCGCCATCAACGCCGACGCGACGATCCCGTCGGCTTGTCGGGTTCGCGGGGATCAGGGGCCTGGGGATCGGGGGAGGGCCTTGGCGTTGTTGGGGGGCTTGGGGGAGGGCCGCCGGACGGGGGTGGAGATGATGGCGGGATCGATGGCCTTTGGGCGATCGCCGCCGTGGCGCGCGCCCTTGGGGTGGCGGTGATCGAGGTCGTCGAGCTCTTCTTCGACGCGGAAGCGATCGACGCGGCCGTCGTCATCAAGGACGTAGACGGAGACGCCGAAGGTGCCGCACTGTCGGGTGTCGCGGTGGTATCGCCAGTGGAGGTAGACGTTGCCGTCCGGGGAGGTGATGGCCTTGGGGGCGGGGCCGTAGGGGCTGGTGATGAAGCCGACGCGGATGGCCTCGGCGTCGAACTCGGTCTGCCCGCTGCTCTCGACGATGGTGCACTCCTTGAGCTCGCCGGTCCTGGCGTCGATCACGTACTCGACGGTGGCGATCAGGTTGGGGTCGCTCAAGGGGTGGCCCATGGGGTAGTGCAGGTCGAGGTGGCGCAGGTAGGCGATGCCCCAGAGGCGGTGGATCTTGCGGTGGACGGCGGCGATGTAGACGGCGTACTCGCTGTGTCGGGTGTTGATGGCGATCTGGTTGCCGTATCGGACGTGCGGGACGAAGTTCTCCAGGGCAGCGCGGGTGGCCTTGACGCGCTTCTCCCAGTTGCCCAGGAAGCGGCGCTCGGCGGCCGAGATGCGCTGCAGATCCTCGGCGTCGCGGTCGCCGAACATCTGTCGGTAGGCGCCGGGGTCGACGCGGAGCGCGGCGGCCACGTCGAAGCGCGCCGAGTCGCCGGCCTGCCCGGGCTCCTGCCCGTCGTCGGGCTGCTGATCCTGGCGCTGATCGTCGGGGGCGCCAGCGGCGGCGGCGGCGTCCCTGGCGGTCTCATCGAGGTTGACGCCCTCTTCGTCGAGGCTGGCCTCTGCGGGCTGTCCCGGGTCGCCGGCCTTCTGTCGCTCGCGGGCCTCGCTGGGGTCCTGGGCGGACTCGGCCTTGGCCTCAGTCTTGATCTTCGAGGCGGGCTCGGCGGGCTTCTCCGCCTGCGTGGGGTTGCCCTTGGGGTCCTGAGCGCCGGCCTGGGTCTCCTCGGGCGCCTCGTCGGGGTCCTCCTCGGCCTGCTCGATGAGCTTCTCCTCAGGATCCTCGGGGGCCTGGGGGGTGGGTTCGAGGGCGCGCTGCTTCGGCTGGGTCTCTTCGAGGACGCGGCGGTCCTGGGGGCCGAGGACGCGGGTGTCCGGGGGCGGCTCGCTCTCTTCCTTGACCAGGGGCTGATCGACAATGAGGTTGTTCTCCTCCTTGAGCATCCGCCGCGGCTCGGGCTCCGGAGGGGTCTCCTCGGGCGTCTTGAGGGTGAGGGTGGGCTCGGGGTCGTCGACGGCGGTCGGGGGCTCTTCGGGGGCCTGGAGGTCGGAGATCTCGGGGGACGATCGGGCCTCGGGGGTGTCCTCGACCAGGACGCCCAGGGGCTCCTCGTCGGGCTGGAGGTCGCCGGGCTGCTCGACGGCGGCGACGGGGTCGAGGGCATCGCCCTGGCCGCAGTCCCCGATGAAGGGGAGCGCCACCAGCAAGGCGCACAGGTGCATCAGGGACGAGAGCAGAAAGCCCGGCCCCAGGGCGCGGAGCCTGCCCCCCTCGACGATCTGGCGGCGCGCCTTGCTCAAACGCTCACCCTCGCCCGGCCTTGAGCCCACGCAGTCCGGCCGGAGCGGGGCGCGCGGTGGTGGATTGACATGACCCTGTCGGCGTGTTTACCTGCCGAGCGTTCAAGGGGTCGTTCGGACTCAACACGCGCAGGACTCGACACATGCCGCCTCACTCGACACGAAGGGGCGGGGACCATCCCAAGCAGCCCATGACTCTCACCGCGACGCTCCGAAGCTCTCTCATCGTGATGGCGCTGTGCCTGTCGGCGACGCTGGCCGGGTGCAGCGCCCAGGTCGGCGACGCCTGCCTGACCTCCCAGGAGTGCGGCACCGCCGGCCTCTGCGACACCTCGTCGCCGGACGGCTACTGCACCCAGACGCCCTGCTCGCCCAACGGCTGCCCCGACGAGGCGGTCTGCGTCGAGTTTGAAGGCGACCAGACCTTCTGCATGCTTCGTTGTGAGGTTGATGGCGACTGCCGCCAGGGCTACGCCTGTCGAGCGGATCGCGGCCCCATCAAGTTCTGCTACATCCAACCCTAGATCCCGCCCAAGTCGACCCCCCGCGCGTCTGAGGCGGGAGCATACACGATCCGCCCGCGCGGCGGTAATCTGACGCGCGCTGGCCGTCGACGTCGCGCTCGCCCGAGCCCGTTTGACACGCCCGGCCTCTTGAGAGGATGCTGTCGTCGAATGGACGGCCGCCCCCCATGAGGACCACAGCCCGCATGACCCCTGCCCGTCGACCTCGCCTGATCGCGATACTGTCGGTCGGCCCGCTGGCCCTGGCCGCGTTACTGGGCGCCTCGGCCTGCCAGCCGGAGGGCTGCGCGACGCTGGGTTGCCCCGACGGCCAGATCTGCGACAAGGAGAGCGGAGAGTGCTCCCAACTCCAGCTGAGCTGCCAGGAGGCCGCCTGCCCCGACGGGCAGGTCTGCGATCCGCTCACGGGGCGCTGCCTTGACCGCGGCTCCTTCTGCCGGGAGCCCGGCACCGCCGACTGCCCCGAGGGGGACTGCGCGGTCTGCCCCGAGGGCCTGGAGTGCGACACGCAGACGGGCTTCTGCGTCGCGGGCGGCGAGTGCCGCTACCTCGACTGCCCCCGCGCCCAGCTCTGCAACCCGGACACGCGCACCTGCCAGGACATCGCCTGCCAGCAGGGCGGCCCGCCCTGCCCCACCGGCAGCATCTGCAGCGCCGAGGGGACCTGCCGCGCGGGCTGCCTCGTCGAGGCCGACTGCGCTCAGGGCGAGATCTGCGCGCTGGACGGCGCCCAGGAGAGCGTGGGGAGCTGCAGGACGACCTGCACCGGGGACGAGGAGTGCCTGTGGGGCCAGGTCTGCGTCCTGCAAGGCTCTGGCAAGAGCGGCTGCGAGCCCGAGCCGCCCTGCGAGGCCGACGGCCAGTGTCGCAGCGGCGAGTCGTGCCGCCAGGGGGTCTGTCAGCGGGCGCTGTGCACGGCCGAGGGGGGCTGCCTCCCCGGCGAGTACTGCGTCGAGGACACGGGGGAGTGCCTGCCTGACGCCTGCGTCCCGGACAGCTTCGAGCCCAACGACGCCCAGGCCACGGCCAGGCGCATCGAGCAGATCGGCGGCTACGGGAGCCTGACGCTGTGCCGCGGCGAGGAGGACTGGTTCCGCTTCCGCGTCGGCGGCTACGACGCGATGGGCTTCAGCCTGCTGCACGCGCTGGAGGTGGACCTCGATCTGGAGATCCACGTCGAGGGGGGGCTGCTGGCCAGCTCGGGCCACGGCCGCAACTCCGAGACGCTGGTGGTCGACGTCCAGCGCTTCGACGAGGTCTTCATCCGCGTCGTGCCGGTCAAGGGGCGCGACATCACCTACTCGCTGCAGATCGCCCCGGTGGCGCTCTCTTGTCAGGAGGATCCGCTGGAGCCCAACGACCGGCCCGGCGAGGCCGCCGCCCTGGACATCGACGGCGAGCTCTCGCTGCGGCTGTGTCCGGGCAATGTCGACTTCGTCAGCGTCGAGGCCGAGGGCGGCCCCTTGACCGTCTCGGGGCGCCTGGACCCCTTCGAAGGCGTCGCGCTGGAGCTCTCGCTGGGGCAGGCCCCGACCGAGGAGATCGCCACGGACATCGGCGGCAGCTACCTGAAGTCCTTCGCCCACGTCGACGCGGGGCTGCGGCTGATCCTCGAGGCGGCCGCGCGGCGCCAGGGGGACTGGACGCTCCAGGCGCAGCCCGCCGGCCCCGAGTGCGTCGACCCGAGCCCCGGCAACCGGGCCCCGGAGTCCGCCCTCGTCATCGATCTCGACCTCAGCTCGCCCATCCAGTCGCGCGCCCAGGCGCTGTGCTCGGACGTGGGCGCGATCGAGGAGGACTGGTTCGCGCTCGACGCCCCCGAGGGGGCGCTGGAGATCGCCGTCGGCGTCGATCACCTGACCCCGATCTCGGCGTGGGGCGCCCCGGATCTGCGCGTGTCGCTGATGACGGGCGCGGAGGCCGCAGGGTGGCGGTCTGCGACGATCTCTGCGGGCACGAGCGGGGGCTTCACCGCGCGGCTCTCCAGGCTCGATCGGCCCCTGTGGCTGCGCGTCGACGCCCCCGCGGGCACGGGCGAGGTCCTGGAGCGGTGGCCGGCCTACCAGCACCTCATTACGGTCAGGGAGGCCGTCGGCTGCGTTCAGGACCGGAGCGAGGGCGCCGGCAACGACACGCTGGCCCGCGCCGCCGCCCTGCCCTTGTTGCCTCTGGTCGCCCTGCTTTGCCCCGGCGAGGTCGACGCCTTCGCCCTTGACCTCGTGCCCTTCGAGGGGCGGTCGCCGACGCTCAGGATCGAGGCGCCCGAGGCCGAGATCGCCTTCGCGCTGCACGGCCAGCTCGACGGGCCGGCGCTGCTGGAGGGGCGCATCCGCCCGTCCGACGGCGTCGTCACCCTCCAGAACGCCGTCGCGCTGCCTGAGGGCGCGCAGACCCTGTGGATCGCGCTGCGCGCCCTCGACCCGACGCCCGAGGCGGGCGCGCGCTACCTGATCGAGGCGCGCTGATCCTCGCCGCGCGGCTCATGGCGCGCAGCCCGACGCAGGCCGATGGGCTAAATACGCTTTCATATCAAACACTTGCGATCGAGCAGGCGCGAGCAGCCCTGGCGTGGTGGGGGGGGGGAGGCCTCAGGGCTCGGGGGTGCGCGCGGCGAAGCGGGCGCGCTCGCGGCGGCCGGCGATGATCAGGGCGGTGGTGCCGACGATGGGGGGCAGGAGCCACCAGACCAGCTCGGGGATGGCGTCGGGCATGAAGCGGCCGTTGACGACGAGGAAGGCGGTGGTGGTGGCGATGCAGGAGGCCCCCATCGAGCCCATGTGCTCGAACCACCAGAACATCTTCTCGCGGGGCGGGCGGAGCATGGCGCGCAGCTGCCCGCTGGAGGCGAAGACCGACAGGCCCCCGAAGGCGATGTTGAGGATGGAGCCGCCGACGAGGCCATAGAGGGTCAGCGCGGCCCCGGCCAGGAGGGTCAGGGCGCTCAGGGCCAGATCGAGGGGGTGCTTGTGCGCCTCGACGCGTCGCTTCTGCTTCAGGACGCGCAGGCCGTGGAGGGTGGTGTTCATCGCCAGCAGTCCGAGCATCCCGAAGAAGAGCCCCTTGTCGAGCTGCCTGGGGTCGCCGCCGAGGATCCAGCCGGCCGAGATGCCCAGGGCGGCCACCGCGGCCAGGAGCATCGAGGCGGCGTAGACCTTGCCGGCGTTGCGGTGGGCCTTGCCGCCCTTGCGGGTCAGGATGGGGATCCACATCGTCACCAGCGCGATCCCGCCGCCGATGATGTGGGGCCACAGGAGGATCGCGCGCAGTTTTTCGAAGTCCATGGATCACCTCAAGGGGATGGATAGGAGGTGACTCTACAGCAGGGGGGGAGGGGTTGAGAAGGGCGCGCTCAGGGCTTCGAGCGCCGCGCGGCGCGCTCGGCGTACCTGGGGACCTCGGCGAAGATCCCGCGCAGCATGCGGGCCTCTCGCTCGTCGAGGCCGGCGCGGTTGAAGAGGGCGTGGAGGCTGCGCATGACGCCCTTGCTGGTGCCCTCCTTGAGGAACTCGATGTGCCAGAGGGTGTCTTCGATCTGCTCGAAGAGGCCGGCGATCTGGTCGGCGTCGGCCAGGGGGAAGTCCCGCTTGGGGCCGGGCAGGTCGGGGATCTCGGCGCCGGCCAGGACGAGCTCGTAGGCGACGACCATGACGGCCTGGCCGAGGTTGAGGCTGGAGTAATCCGATCGTGTGGGGATGGTGGCGACGACGTGGGCGCGGTCGAGGGCCTCGTTGGGCAGGCCGCTGTCCTCGCGGCCGAAGATCAGCGCCACGGGGCCTTCGGCGGCGCGCTGGATGAGGGCCTCGGCGATCTGGCGGGGGCGCTCGACGACGCGGCGGGCGCGGCGCGGGCGGGCGGTCAGGGCGACGGTCATCAGGGTGTCGGCCAGGGCGGCGTCGAGGTCGTCGAAGATGGCCATGGTGTCGAGGAGGTCGTCGGCTCTGGGGGCGGAGATGGCGATCTGGTGGGGGTTGGCGTTGGCGGGGTTGACGAGGCGCAGGCGAGAGAGCCCCATGTTCTTCATCGCGCGGATGGTGTTGCCGACGTTGATGGGGTCCTGGGGCTCGACAAGGACGATGACGACGTTGTCCAGGGGGGACTTGTCGGGCTGGGCCTTGTCGAGCTGGGAGTGGTCGGTCTGATCAAAGGGCATGTGCGGGCTCGATGGGGCGATCAGAGGGACTCGAGGGCGGCCAGGCTCGGTGCGTGGCCCTTGTCGATGGCCAGGGCGCGGTTGAACATGTCCTTGGCTCTGCGGTCGTCGCCCTTCATCAGCCGGACGCGGCCGAGGTTGTAGTAGACGTCGCGCTTGTCGTTGTCGCTCTTGATCTTCATCTGGTGCAGCAGCAGGGTCTGGAAGACGCGCAGGGACTCGTCCCAGTCTTCCAGGGCGATGTAGAGCTTGCCGAGGGACAGGAGGTTGGGGACGTAGGTGGCGTCGATGTCGTGGGCGGCGCGGTAGCTCTCCAGGGCCTGGAGGGTGTCGCCCTTCTTCTCGGCGATCTGGCCGCGCAGGTGGTGGAAGGGGAAGAGCTGCTTGAGCTTGCGCCTGGCGGTCAGGGACTCGATGAGCTCATCGAGGATGGGCTCGGCCTTGTCCCACTGCGCGGCGTCGACGTAGGCCTGCAGGAGCCTCTCGGCGACCTCCAGCTCGCCGTCTGCCAGGGCGTAGGCCATCTCCAGGGCCTCGACGGCGGCGCCGTGGTCCTGGAGCTTCTCGAGGGCGATGTCGGCCATCTCCATGTAGAGGGCGATCTGGGCGGCGGGATCGGTGAGCCGCCGGCCTTCGGTCTTGAAGAGGCCCAGGAGCGCGGCCCAGGCGCCGTCTCGCCGGTAGAGGCGCTTGAGGGCCTCTGCGGCGTCGGCGTTGGAGGCGTCGAGCTCCATGGCGCGCTCGTAGGCGGCCAGGGCGAGGTCGGGGCTGTCGAGGTTGTCTTCGAGGATGGTGCCGCGTCGGAGCTGGAGCTTGCTCAGGCGCGCGGAGTCCCGAGAGAGCGAGAGCTGCTTGTCGAGCACGGACAGGGCCTGGTCCCACTCCCCGTCGGCCTCGTAGAGCTTGCCCAGGACGCCGAGGGCGTCGATGTTGTCGGGTTCGGCGTCGAGGACCTTCTGGAGGTGCTCCTTGGCGGTGGTGACGTCGCCGAGGTGTTCGGCGGCGATGGCGCTGATGGCCACGTGGAGGGCGGTGCGGCGGACGGGGTCTGTGGTCTCTTCGAGGCGCTGGAGGTAGATCTCCTGGAGGTCGTACCAGCGCTGTGCCTTGCGGTAGAGGCGCTCGAGGTGGTCGACGGCGCCCTGGTGTTCGGGGTCGTAGAGGGAGACCTGGCGGTAGTGGTCGAGGGCGCCGTCGATGTCGTCGAAGTGGTCCTCGTTGATCTGGGCCAGGGCGAGGTGGAGGTTGACGCGCTCGTCATCCTGATCGGCGAAGGTCAGGTGTTGGTTGAGGATCTCCTGGAGGTTGAGCCACTGGGCGGTCTCTCGGTAGAGATCTTCGAGTGCGGTCAGGGCGCGCAGCTCGCCGGCGTTCAGGTCCAGCACCATGCGGAAGGCCTCGATGGCCCGGTCGGGTTGGCCGATCTGGTCGCGGGCGATCTGGCCGATCTTCAGGCGCAGGGAGGCGCGCCTGTCGATGTCGTCGCTCAGGTCGGCCTGGCGCTCGACGACCTCGATGAGCTCGTCCCAGCGGCCGCCCTCTTCGTAGAGGGAGGCCAGCGCCTTGAGGGCGCCGGGATCGGTGTCGTCGACCTCGCGCAGGCGGGTCCACGCCTCGATGGCCCGGTCGGGCTCGCCGAGCTGATCGGCGGCGAGGCCGGCCATCTTGACGAACATGGCCTTGCGGTCCTCGATGTCGAAGAGCACCTCGGCCTTCTGGGAGTAGATGTCGAAGAGGGAGCTGAAGCGGCTCTGGTCGACGTAGAGGGCCTCGAGGGCGTCGAGGGCGCGGGCGTTGTCGGGCTCCATGTCGAGGACCTCGCGGAAGCGGGCCTCGGCCTCGGAGGGCTGCTTGAGCTCGTCGCGGTGCCAGGCGGCGATCTTGAGCAGCAGCTCTCGGCGCTCCAGGTCGTCGGTGAGGCGAGCGGCCACCTCGCCGTAGGTCTGGACCAGCTCGGCCCACATCCCCCAGGAGGCGGCGAGGCGTTCGAGCTGGGGGGCGACGAGGCTGTCCTCGGGGTCGGCCTGGAGGGCGGCGGCGTAGCGCCCGAAGGCGGCCTCGGGGTCGTCGATGCGGTGCTCGGTGAGCTCGGCCATCTGCCGCAGCAGGGCGCAGCGCTCGGAGGGGTAGTCGGCCATCTCCAGGCGAAGGTCGAGCAGGGCGATGAGCGACGACCAGGCGCCGCGCTCGGTGTAGAGGGGTTCGAGGACCTCGGCGATGTCGAGCCTGTAGGTGGTGTTGTGGGCCAGGCGCTCCAGGGCCTCCAGCGCGCCTGAGTGCCCGGGGGCCTCGGTCAGGATCTCCTTGTAGTGGACGAGGGCCTGATCGTAGTCGTCAAAGAGGATGTCGAGCTGGTAGGCGAGGCGGTACTTGAGCTCCAGGCGGGCCTCGCCTTCGGCGATCTGGACCTTGCGCTCAAGGACGCCGACGAGCTCCTGCCAGGCTTCGAGGCGGGCGTAGAGCTCATCGAGGGCGTCGAGGGCGGCGGGGTGGTACTCCTCGATGTCGAGGACCTTCTGGTAGCGCTCGACGGCCTTGCGGTCGTCGCCCAGCTTGACGCTGTAGAGCTCGCCCAGGCGCAGGCTCAGGCGGGTGACGAGGTCGTAATCGTAGATGTCCTCGAGCTTCTCCTCGTAGATGGACACCAGCTCGTCGAAGTTGCCCATCTGGGCGGTCAGGCGCTCGAGGTGCTCTCGGGGCGTGGGGCTCTCGGGGGCCTCGCGGAAGGCGCGGCCGTAGGTGATGAAGGCCATCTGTCGGCTGTCGAGCTGCTGCTCGTGGATCGCGGCGATGCGCTCCAGGGTGGCGCGGCGCACGTCGGGCTCGTCGGACTCCTGAAGGTGGAGCTCCAGGGCGTCGACGAGCTTGCGCCACTCGCCCTTGAGCTCGTAGAGGGGTTCGAGGACGCGGGCGGCGTCGAGGCGGCAGCGCGGCTCGGTGATGAGGATCTCCAGGGCCTCGATGGTGGGCATGTGGTCGGGCGAGCGCTCGACGATCTGGCGGTAGGAGGCGATGGCGCGCTCGGGCTCGTCGAGCTCCTCTTCGAGGAGCTGGCCCATGCGGAAGACGAGGGCGTTGAGGCGATCGACGTCCTGGGTCAGGGCGCGCTCGACGTCGAGGATGTCGAGCAGGTCATTCCAGCGCTGCTCGCTGGCGTAGAGGCGGTTGAGGGCCTTGATGGCGTCGAGGTTGGCCGGCTCGACGTCGCGGACGGTCAGCCAGGTGGCGATGGCCTCGTCGATCTCGCCCATCGAGTGCTCGTAGACCTCGGCCATCTCGCGGTAGACGCCGACCTTCTCCTCGGCGTCGACGAGGTCGACCTTGACCTGGTAGATGGTGATGAGCTGCTCCCAGGCCGCGGTGCGGCGGTAGAGGCGCTCAAGGGCCTCGATGGCGGCCAGATCCTCCTCGTCGATGTCCATGATGAGGCGGTAGGTCTCGATGGCCATGGCGTCGTCGGCCAGCGAGCCCTCCCACAGCTCGGCGATCCGGTAGTAGGTGTCCTTGCGGGCCAGGACGTCTTCCTCAAGCTCGGCGCGGCGGTAGAGGACGTCGACGAGGTCCTTCCACTGGCCTTGCCGGCCGTAGAGCTCCTCCAGGCGGGCGATGGCGAGCCGGTTGGTGTCGTCGACCTCGAGGATCTGGCGGAAGACCGTGATGGCCGAGTCGACGTCGGACATCTGGTCGAGGTAGAGCTCGGCGGCCCGGTGGAGCATCTGGACGACCCTGCGGCTGTCGTCGCTGCGGCCCATGGCCCCGAGGTAGATCTCGATGAGCTGGCCCCAGTTGCCCAGCCCCGCGGCCAGCCGCTCCAGGTGGCCCTGCAGGGCCTCGTCGTGGACGTCCTCGCCGAAGGCGCGGGCGTAGGCTTCGAAGGCCTCGACGGGATCGTTGTTGTGGGCCTCCTTGAGCCGCGCCGACTCGCGCAGCAGCCCGACGCGGGTCGCGGGATCCTGGACGACCTGGAGCTGGACGTCGTAGACGTGGATGAGCTTCTCCCACTCGGCCTCCTCGTCGTAGAGGGGCTGGAGCATGACCGCGATCAGGAGGCGCTGGTCGTCCTCGGTGACCTCCCGCAGCAGCCCTTCGAGCGCGCGGCGGGTCGGGTCGTAGGTGGCCCGGGTCTCGAGGATCTCGCGGAAGATCCCGATGGCCTCGGCCGTGTCGCCCAGCTCTCCGCACAGCACGCAGGCCAGCTGATGCCGCAGGCCCAGCGCCGTGTCCTCGTCGTCGGCGGCCAGCGCCTCGCGGCGGTAGAGATCGGCCAGCTCCCGCCACATCTGGGACTGCTGGTAGAGCCGCTCCAGTCCCCGGACGGCGGCCCGCTCCTCGGGCTCGGTGTCGATGATCTGGCGGTAGGTGAAGATGGCGCTGTCGCCGTCGTGCAGGATCTCCTCAAAGAGCGTGGCGACCTTGTAGAGCAGGCGCAGCTGGACCTCGACCTCGTCGCTCATCTCGGCGCAGCGCCGGTACAAATCGACCAGATCGGTCCAGGACTCCAGCCGCGTGTAGATGCGATCGAGCGCGTCGACCGCCACGGCATTGCGCTCGTCGTAGAGGATCACCTCCCGGTAGACCTCCTGGGCCTCCTCGATCCGGTCCAAGCGCTCGTCCAGGATGTGGGCGCGGCGCAGGAGCAGGGGCTGGCGCACCTCGTCGTTGACCTTGAGGTTCCCGGCCAGCGTCTCGCCGTAGGCCTGCGCGAGCCCCTCCCAGGTCTGCAGCTCGGCGGCGAGCCGCTCGAGCTGATCCCAGACGCCGGGCAGGGTCGGGCTCTCGTCCAGCAGGCGGCGCCAGGCGGCCATGGCCGCCTCCGGATCGCCCAGGCGCTCCTCGTGGATGCGGGCGATCTGGATCAGCGTCCCTTCGCGCTCCTCCTCCTCGATCTGATCGCGCAGCCGGACCTCAAGGACCCCGACGAGCGGCGCCCAGGACTGGCGGCGGCGGTAGATGGGCTCCAGGATCGTGGCGACCTGAAGGGCCTCGACCTCCTCGGCGAAGAAGCCCTCCAGCGCCTCGATGGTGGGGCCGTGGTCGGGGGCGTCGGCCAGGATGCGGTGGTAGACCTCGACGGCCTGCCGATCGTCCGCCATCTCGCCGCGGTAGACCCCGGCCAGATCGGAGCGCAGCCGCACCGTCGTCTCCGTATCCGAGCCCGCCTGCGCGATCTCCTGGGACAGGAGCGCCGTCAGGTCCTCCCAGCGGGCCTCGCGGCGGTAGAGGTCCTTGAGGCTGGAGAGCGCGCGGGCATTGCGCCCGTCCATGTCCAGCACCTGGCGCCAGGTCTCGATCGCGTCCAGCGGGCGGTTGAGGATCTCGTCGTGGATGTGGGCCGTCTTGAAGAGCACGGCCAGCGCCGCCTCGGCCTCGCCTCGCTGCAGGTGGACGGCGAGCTTGTCGCCGAGCACGTCGAGCAGATCGTCCCAGCGCTCCTGGTTGCTGAGCAGGCCCTCCAGATCGTCCATCGCCTCCAGGCAGCCGGACTCCTGGATCAGCGCGTTGCGGAAGGAGGCCTCGGCGCTGGCCGGATCGCCGAGCTCGTCCCGGTAGACCCGCGCCACCTTGAGGTGGACGCGCAGCAGCTCGGCGCCGTCGCGGATCTCGACCAGCGCCGGCTCGTAGGCCTCCTTGACCAGCGACTCGTACTGCCCGGTCTGGTCGGCCAGCCGCTCCATCGCCTCGACGCGCGCCGAGGCCGAGGGATCGATCAGGTAGGCGCGGCGCACCGCGTGGAAGGCCGCCACCGGATCGCCCAGCTCCCGCTCGTGGAGCCGGGCGAGGTCGTCCAGCAGGAGCAGCCGGCCCGCGTCCTCCTCGGTGTCGAGCAGCTGGAGCTCCTGGAGGTCGACCAGCTCGGCGCTCAGGCCCTCGGCCCGGTAGATGGGCTCGAGCACCTGGCTGGCCGCAAAGCGGTGGTCGACGTCCTCAAGCAGCGCCACCAGCGCCTCGCGCGGCGCCAGCGACGACGCGTCACGATCCAGCACCGCCTTGTAGGTCGCGATGGCCTGCTCGATGTTGAAGAGCTGGTGCTGCTGCACCTGGCCGAGCCTGAACTGGAGCGCCCCGAGACCCTCCGGATCCTCCTGCTGGAGCGCCATCTTGCGCACGAGCACCTCGGCCAGCTCCGACCAGCGCGCGTGCTCCTCGTAGAGCCGATCCAGCGCGTCGAGCGCCGCCCCGTCCTCCGGCAGCATGTCCAGGATCCGGCCGAAGATGTCGATCGCCTCGTGGGGCTCCTCCAGCCTCGCCTCGTGCAGATCCGCGATCCGGAAGTAGAGCCCGCGCCTGACCTCCACGTCCTCGTCGACGAGGATCTTCTCGTGGAGCACCGCGATGAGCTCTCGCCAGTCGCCCTGGTCGGTGTAGAGATCCTCCAGCGCGTCGAGCGCCCCGGCGTCGCCGGGCACGCCTTCGAGGATGCGCTTGTAGGTGTCGACCGCCGACACCGGATCAACCAGCGGCCCCCGGTAGAGCGCGCCCACCTTGCGCAGCACCGCCACCTGCTCCTGGCCGGAGGCCATGTCCGCCTGACGCAAGCAGATCTGGACCAGCTCGGCCCACTGCTGCTCCTGCTCGTAGAGGCGCTCCAGGCTGGAGAGCGCCTCGGCGTCCTCCGGGTCGATCTCCAGCTTCCGGCGGTGCGCCTCGATGGCCGCCCCCGCGTCCCCCATCTCCTGCTCCTGCAGGATCGCGAGGCGATCGAGGACCTCGCGCCGGAGCTCAGGATCCGCCGCGGCGACCTCGCCTCCGAGCGCCGCCTCGTAGAGGCCGATCACGTCGCCGTGAGCGTCGATCTGGCCCGCGAGCGCCTCGAACTCCTGGCGCAGCGCGCCGTCCCCGAAGGAGAGCCCCACGGCCACCTTGAGGTGGCCGAAGGCCGCCTCGGGATCGCCGAGCCTGTCGCGGCTGATCCGCGCTATCTTCACCCGCAGCCCGACCCTCTCGTCGTCCGTCTCCGCGTAGCCCAGCTCCAGGCTCAGGACGTGGACCAGCTCCCTCCAGGCCTCCGAGGCCTCGTAGATCGGCGCCAGCGTCGCGTTGATCGTCTGCAGGTGCTCCAACGCCCCGCCGCCCTCGTGCAGCTCGGCGCCGAGCGCCTCCAGAGCGCCGAGCGCCTTGTGCCCGGGCTCCCCCTGCACGATCTCCCTCCAGACCCCGATCGCGCCGCCCAGATCGCCGAGCCGCTCGCGCAGCACCGCGCCGAGCTGATACTTGATGTCGTTCACCCCGACGCCATCGGCCAGATCCACGCGGCGCTGGAGCAGCTCCACCAGCTCGTCCCAGCGCTCAAGCTCGGTCAGCAGACGCTCAAGCTCGGCGATCGCCTCGCCGTCTGCGGGGCCGTCGAGCAGGATCTGGCGGTAGGTGTCGATGGCGTCGGAGGGCTGGCCCAGCTCGCCTTCGTGGATCGCGGCGATGTCGAGGCGGACCTGCCGCCTGAGCGCGGCGTCGTCGACCAGCAGCGCCTTGCGCTCCAGCAGGCCGACCAGCTCCTCGTAGGCCCCGAGCCGCTTGTAGACGCTCTCCAGGCTGTCGATGGTCAGCGTGTCGGCCTCGTCGCGGGCCAACAGGATCTCGTAGGCCGCGCGCGCCTGGGTGTCCTGACCCAGCTCCTGCTCGTGGACCCTGGCCTGACGGCGCAAGAGATCAAAGCGCCAACCCTCGGCGTCCAGCGCGTCCCGCCCCGGCGTCAGCGCCCCGTAGAGCCCCGCCAGCGCCTCCCACTTGTCGATCTGCCCGCTGAAGCGCTCGATCTCGTTCCAGACCCGCGCGTCCGAGGGCGTCAGCGCCAGCAGCCGCTCCAGAGCGCTGAAGGCCCCCGCGGCGTCCTCGATGCGCTGCTCGTAGATCCCGGCCAGCTCCCAGAGGGTGCTGGCGCGCTCGACCTCGTCCTCCATCGCGGCGGCGCGGATCTCCAGCATCTCGGCCAGCCGCCCCGCGTTGTCGTCCTTGCGGTGGACGGGCTCCAGCAGCGAGGCGATCCGCACGCGCCGATCCGCGTCCGCAGACCCGGCGCTCGACAGCAGCCCTTCGAGCGCGTTGACGGCAGGCGCTCGAGCGTCGTCGGCGCCGCCAAGCAGGCTGGCGTACCACTCGACGGCCCGATCGGGCTCGGAGAGCTTGTGCTCGTTGAGGTGGCCCAGGCCCAGCCTCAGCGCCGCGGCCTCCGCGCCGCCCTTGCCCCCGGACTCCAGGATCGCCAGCTCCGCCTCCATCGCCTCGGCCACCCCGATCCAGTCCTCCTCGGACTCGTGGAGCGCCCGCAGGCCGCGCACCGCGTCGAGGTTGCCCGGCGCCAGGCTCAAGATCTGCCTGTAGGCCTCGATGGCGTCCTGCAGGCGGCCCAGCGGCCCCTGGAGCAGCTCGGCCCGCTGGAAGTGCAGGTCGATGACCCCGGCCTCGTCCCCGGCCTCGATCCGCAGCCCGATCTGGCGCTGCACCACGTCGAGCAGATCCTCCCACCTCGACAGCTGCCGGTAGAGGATCAAGAGCGCCTCGATGGACTCGGCGTCCTGGCCGTCGGCCTCCAGCAGGCGCTCGTAATAGCCCACCGCGTCGTCGAACCACTCCAGATCGATGTTGGCCGTCCGCGCGATCGTCCGGTAGAGCGCCAGCCGCACCTCCGCGTCCTCGACCCCCTCGGCCACCCGCCTGTAGGAGGCCACCAGCTCCGCCAGCCTGTCCGCCGAGCGCGCCAGGCCCTCGATGTGCCCCCGCAGCTCCGCGTCCTCGGGCCGCATGTGGAAGGCCTTGTCCGCCCAGTCAAAGGCGCCGGGCAGATCCTTGAGCGACACCTCGTGCAGCCGCCCGATCTCCCGCGTCAGCGCGAAGGTCTCACCGCCGCCGTGCTGCAGCAGGATCATGTTGACGTGGACCTCCTTGGAGGCCTCCTTCGCCGCGCGGTAATAGGGCAGCAGCCCCTGGGCCACCTCGACGTTGGCCGGCTCGATCGCCAGGACCGACTCCAGGCTCATCATCACCTTGTCGCTGTCGTCGAGCCGCTCGCGCGCCACCCGCGCCATCCGGTGGTAGAGCGCGACCCGCTCCGCGTCGCCCTCGACCATCTCCGCGCCGGCGTCGAGCACCTCGAAGAGCCTCGACCACTCGCCCCGCTTCCCGAAGAGCGCCTCCAGATCGTCCCAGCACTGCTCCTTGAAGTAATGATCCTTGAGCCGCTCCAGCGCCGTCTGGTTGCCCGGCTGAAGCGCCAGCACCTCCTGCCACAGCCCCGTGGCGCGATCCGCGTCCCCGAGGCCCTCGTAGACCAGCGCCGCGAGCCGCTCCAGCGTCTCGATCTGCTGACCCTGGCCCTGCGTCACCTTGAGCCGCCGCGTCAGGACCCCCGCCAGCGCCTCGCTGTCGCCCTTGTCCCCCGTCAGCTGCTCCAGCTCGCCCAGCGCGCCCCGGTAGAGCGCCGCGTCGAGCACCTCGCCGCCATCGCCCTCCAGCGCCGCGCACACCCGCTCGTGGAGCGCCCGGGCCGCCTCGGCGTCCGAGAGCCGCTGGCGAGCGATCCCGGCCATCTCCGACAGGTGCGCCGCCAGCACCTTGCCCCCCAGCAGCGCCGCCTCCTTCTCCAGCACCACCAACAGGTCGTCCCACTTGTGCCGCTTGGTGTAGATCTTCTTGAGCTCGTCGATCGCGACCGCGTCCCTCGGGTCGATCGTCAGCACCTGCTCCAGGGCCGGGATCGCCTGGGAGATGTTGCCCAGCCGCTTCTGCCACAGATCCGCGATCTGGTGCAGCAGGGGCAGCGTCGAGACCGGATCGACCCCTCCCACCACGTCCGCCTTGCGCTGCAGGACGTTGATCAGGTCGTTCCAGCGCTTGGACTGCTCGTAGCGCTGGGCCAGCGCGTCGATGGCCACCTCGTTGACCGGATCAATCTGGAGGATCGCGTTGTAGGTGTTGATCACCATCACGTCCAGCCGCAGCCTGTCGCGGTAGATGTCCACCATCTTGAGCGAGAGATTGACCTGCTTCTGCCGGCTCTCCTGGCTCGTGTCACCCTCCAGGTAGCCGATCTCCTCCTTGTAGTGCTCCAGGAGCGCGTTCCACTTCTGCGCCTCGATGTACAGATCGTGCAGGGCGTCGCGCGCCCCCCGGTTGTCCGGCTCGACCTTGAGCACCTGCTTCCAGACGTCGATGGCCTTCTCGGGGCTCTGCATCTCCTCCCGGGCCACCCGCGCCATCTCGTAGGCCAGCTCCAGCGCCTCGGGCTCGCCCTCGACCGCCTGGCGCAGCGAGGCCAGCGTCCCGTAGTACTTCTTCCAGTCGCCCTCGGCCTTGAAGAAGTGCTGGTAGAACCTCAACATCTCGGTCCGCTTCGGATCGGCCAGCCGCACCCGGCGGTACTGCCGCTCGGCCGCCTCCATATCCCCGACCTTCTTCCAGAGCAGCTCGCCGAGCTCCAGCCGCAGATTCAGCTCGTCCGGCGACGAGCGCTTCATCCGCAGCGCGTTCTCGTAGGTCTCCACCAGCGCCGACCAGTCCTCCTGGCGCTCGTGGAAGTCCTGGGCGACGCGCAGCGCGTCCGGGTGCGTCGGATCCAGCGCCAGCAGCCCCTCGAAGGCCGCCACCGCCGCCGCCTCGTCCCCCAGGTGCTCGCGCTGGATGCTGGCCAGCTCGATGAGCGCCTCGCGGGCCTCCTCCTTGCGCGTCGTCGAGTCCCCGGCCGTCTTCTGCAGCAGCGCCGCCAGCTCCTCCCATCGACCCCCATCCCGGTAGAGCTGCCCCAGCAGCTTGCGGGCGTCGCCGTGGTGCGGCACCAGCCCCAGCGCCGCCTGGATGGACGCCTCGATCTCCGCGCTGCCAGGATCGTTGGCCATCAAGAGGGTCGCGATCTCGACGTGGATCGCCGCCGCCCCCGACCCCTTCCCCGCGCCGCCCAGGCTCGCGCGCAGCTCCCCGAGCGTCTGCCGCCAGTCCACCTTCTTGTCCGTCAGCGAGGCCAGCAGCGCGACCCCCTCGGCGTTGGACGGGTCGAGCTCCAGCGCCCTGGTGAGCAGCTCGACGGCCTCCTTGGGCTCCCCCATCTCGTGCGCCAGCAGCTTCGCCTTCGCGATGTGGATGTGCGCCTGGCGAGCCACGTCCTTCTCGACCTGGAGCTCCAGGTCGTGCAGCCGCAGCACCAGCTTCCAGTTGCGCTGCTCGGCGTAGACCCGCCGGGCCATGTCCAGCGCCTCGGTCTTGTAGGGCCACACCTTGAAGGCGCGCTGGTAATGGACCATCGCCTGATCTTTGCGGTCGAGCTGGTACTCCCAGACCCGCCCGATCTGGATCAACACCTCGGCGCGCTCCGGCAGCTCCTCCAGATCGGCGCTGAGCGCCTCAAGACGGCTGACGGCGCGATCCCAGAACTTCGGCAGCTCGTCCTGCACGACGCTCTGTCGCTCGTAGAGCTTGACCAGATCCTGCCAGCGCCTGCTCTGGTAGTAGCGCTCCTCAACGGCCTCGAACGCCTCACGGTTGCCGGGATTGGATGCGAGCGCCTTCTCAAGATCTTGAATGTCCTTGCTCATCGGCTTCCTTGGGGGAGGGGGGGTGTTCAAAGCGGGTCGAACGCGCACCCCAGGACTAACAAATCGTACCCCGTCTGACAACCCCTGCGGACCTCCGATCGCGCCTGATCTTTGCCGCTCGACACCCCCTGAGCGCTGTGGCAAGCTCCCCACACAACCCTCTTTCGACGAGGTCGCCATGGTCACCGCGCTCCCGCCTGGCCCCAGCAGCACGATCCTGTCCACCTGGCACGTCGGGCTCCACCCCTTCACCTTCTACAAGGACTGCCTCGAGCAGTACGGCGATCCCTTCACGATCACCGCCTTCAACGGCACCGTCGTCTGCACCGGCAAGCCCGAGGGCGCCCGCCAGGTCTTCGAGGCCGACCCGGACACCTTCCTGCCCTTCGGCGTCGAGGCCGCCGCGCCGATCATCGGCGAGGACTCCATCTTCATGCTCAGCGGCGAGCGCCACCGGCGAGAGCGCAAGCTCCTGGCCCCGCCCTTCCACGGCCGCAGGATGAAGGCCTACGCCGGGGAGATGCAGGCCGCCGCGCTGCGCCGCGTCGCCTCCTGGCAGCCCGGCCAGCGCCTCTCGCTCCAGAAGGAGCTCCAGCACATTGCCCTGGAGATCATCCTCAGAGCGGTCTTCGGCGCCCGCGAGGGCGACGACCTGGAGCGCTACGAGAAGACCGTCCGCGAGGCCATCGACGCCGTCAGCCCCAGCTTCCTCTTCTTCAAGTTCCTCCAGCACGAGTTCGGCGGCCTCAGCCCCTGGGCGCGCTTCAAGAAAACCTCCGACGCCCTCAAGGCCCTGCTGGCCGAGACGATCACCCGACGACGGGCCGGCGACGGCGCCGGCGAGGACATCCTGAGCCTGCTGGTCCAGGCCACCTACGACGACGGCAGCTCGATGACCGACACCCAGATCATCAGCGAGATGATCACCCTGATGAGCGCCGGCCACGAGACGACCGGCGTGTCGATGTCCTGGGCCTTTGACCACCTGTGCCGCGATCCCGATCAGCTCCGGCGGCTCCAGGAGGAGCTCGACGCCCTCGGCCCGGACCCCGCGCCCGACACCTACGAGGGCCGCCTGCCCTTCCTCAACGCCGTCATCCAGGAGACCCTGCGGCTGCACCCCGTGCTCTCGGATGTCATTCGCCTGCTGGACAGGCCCTTCGACCTGCTCGGGCACACCCTGCCGGCCGGCGTCGCCATCGCCGTCGTCCCCTGGCTGACCCACCGCGATCCCTCGATCTTCGAGGAGCCCGACGCCTTCAAGCCCGAGCGCTTCATCGACCGCACCTGGTCCCCTTACGAATACATCCCCTTCGGCGGCCCCCCGAGGCGCTGCATCGGCTCGGCCTTCGCCCAGACCGAGATGCGGATCGTCCTCGGCACCCTCTTCTCGCGCTGCCGCTTCACCCTCGTCGACGACGAGCCCGCCGAACCCAAGCGCCTCAACGCCGTCATGGGGCCTGAGTCCGGCATCCCCGTGATCTACGAAGGCCCCCGCGCCTGATCCGCCGCCGCCCGCTGCGCCTCGCGGCGCATCGCCAGCAGGCTGTCCCGCCGCCAGCCCAGCAGGATGAGCCCCGGCAGGGCCTGGACGACGAACTGGACCGCGTGCATCGAGGCGACGAAGGCCGCGCCGGCCACGCGGACCTCCTCGGCCGGCAGGAAGAGCCCCAGCGCCTCCAGCGCGAAGAGCTCGTAGTTGCCCGCCAGCCCCGGCCCCGTCGGGATCATGATCCCCACCACCAGGATCGCCAGCACCGTCATCCCGGCCCAGGGACCCAGCGCCAGCCCGAAGCCGAACCACCCCAGGAAGGCGATCGAGAGGCCGTTGATCCCCCAGTAGGCCAGGGTCAAGCCCAGGAAGGACGCCAGCGCCCTGCCCTCCCTCAAGCCCTCGACCCCGTCGAGGAAGGACCTCAGCAACCCCACGATCTTGCCCGCGAGCGCGGCCGAGATCAGGCCCAGCAGGCGCTCCAGCGCCCCGAGCGTCTGCTCGCGCCGCCAGATCCCGAGCAGCAGCACGACCAGCGCGCTGGCGAAGATCCCCAGGCAGGCGTAGCCGAGCGCGGCCGCGAAGACCGTGCTCCCCGACCCCTCGTAGGTCGCCAGGGTCGCAAAGAGCAGCAGCGCAATGAAGAGGCCGTCGATGACCCGCTCGACGACCGCCGTGCCCAGCGCCGCCGACATGCTGCAGCCCGTCTCGCGCGACAGCATGTAGGGCCGGACAAGCTCGCCGAGCCGCAAGGGCAGCAGGATGATCGCCGTGAAACCCACCGCCGCCGCCCTGAGCACCTGCCCGACGCTGAAGTCACCCAGGTGCCGCAGCAGCCAGGCCCAGCGCCACATCCGGATCACATGCACGATCCCGAAGAGCGCCGCGTAGGCGGCCAGCGCCAAGGCCAGCCTCCCGCCATCCATCAACCGGAAGTAGTTGACAATACTGGATAATTCAAGATCGCGGGCGGCTATGATGAGGAGCGCGGCGCCGATCAAGGCGCTCAGAATAGCAGCCCACCAGGCGCCGCGCGCCCGCCGGCCGGGTGGCGCGGGGATGGGGGAGGCCACAGGCGGGCTAGAGGCGCACGACGTGATCGGCCACGACCTTGGCCTTGCCCGTGGCATTGCGCGTGTCGATGACGAGCGACGATCGCTCGACGAGGTCGGCGTAGTTGAAGTTGCTGTGGTCGGTGGAGATCACGACGCAATCGTAGACGGCCAGCTTGTCGCCGTCGATGGGCTGGGAGGTCCAGGTCTCGCCGCCCATGTGGAGGGAGGGGACGTAGGGGTCGTGGTACTCGACCTCGGCGCCCTTGGCGGCCAGCAGCTCGATGATGTCGAGGCTGGGGGACTCGCGGCAGTCGTCGATGTCGCGCTTGTAGGCCACGCCCAGGACCAGGACGCGGCTGCCGTTGACGCACTTGCGGCGCTCGTTGAGGGCGTCGGCGACCATGGCGGTGACGTACTCGGGCATCGAGCTGTTGATCTCGCCGGCCAGCTCGATGAAGCGCGCGTTGTACTTGAGGGTCTTGAGCTTCCAGCTCAGGTAGTGCGGATCGACGGGGATGCAGTGGCCGCCGAGGCCGGGGCCAGGGTAGAAGGGCATGAAGCCGAAGGGCTTGGTGGCCGCCGCCGCGATGACCTCCCAGGTGTCCAGGTCGAGCTTGTTGCACATGATCGCGACCTCGTTGACGAGGCCGATGTTGACCGCCCGGAAGGTGTTCTCCAGCAGCTTGACCATCTCGGCGCAGTCGGTCGAGGTCACCGGCACGAGGCTCTGGATGATCCGGCCGTAGGCGTTCATCGCGGCCTGGGTGCAGTCCGGGGTCATGCCGCCGACGATCTTGGGCGTGTTGTGGGTCTGGTAGACGGGGTTGCCGGGATCGACCCGCTCGGGGCTGAAGGCCACGGCGAGCTGGACCCCGACCTCGAGGCCGGTGGCCTCAAGCTGCGGCACGAAGATCTCGCGGGTGAAGCCCGGGTAGGTCGTCGACTCCAGCACCACCAGCGTGTCCTCGCTCAGGACCGGCACGATCGCCTCCCCGACCGAGAGGATCATCGACACGTCGGGATCCTTGGTCTTGTTCAGCGGGGTCGGCACGCAGATGCAGACCACGTCCTGCGCCGCGATGACGCTGTAATCCGTCGTCGCCTTGAGCGCGCCCCGCGCCACCAGCGGCGCCAGGCGCTCCGTCGGGATGTCGGGGATGTAGCTGACGCCCGCGTTGAGGCGCTCTATCTTCTCCTCGCTGATGTCAATGCCGATGACCTCGATGCCGGCCTCGGCGAACTCGACCGCCAGCGGGAGGCCGACGTAGCCCATTCCCACCACCGCCGCGCGGAACTCGCCGCGCGCCAACTTGTCCAGGAACTCTTGTTTCATCCGCTGTATCTGCCTTGTGAGGGGCGCGCCGCGCGGCGCGCCTGAGCCCGATTGCCCCGCGATAGCTCTAGAGCCGACCCGGGCGCCTTGTCAAATGAACTCCCACCCCGACCGGGGCCCCTGGAAGCGTCGCGCCCCGAGGCGCCAGGATCCAGGGACATCACCCCTTCCCAAGCTCATCGCGAAGCCTGGCCTTGAGGCGACCCAGATCGTCCTCGATCTCCATGTCCTGAAAGCGACCGACGATCCCCTCGCCCGCTCGGGCCGGCGGCTGAGCGCCAGGGCCGGGCGGCGGCGACTGCCCGCCGCGCACCCTGGCCTTGAGCTTCTCCTTCTGGACGCGGACCTGCTCGAGCTGCGCGCTGGCCCGCTCGGCCTCGCCGATGGCCCGCTGGAGGACGCGCTCGGCCTCTCGGGCCAGATCCTGCTCGTTCCACTGGCGGGCAAGCTCCAGGCGCTGGTGCCAGCGGGTCTGCTCTCGTCGGGCCTCCTCCAGCGTGCGCTCCAGCTCGCGCTCCTCCATGATCAGCGCCGCGAGCTGGTCCTTGGCCTGGGCCGCCGACAGCGGCGACGCGCTCGACGTGGCGGGGGCCGCCTGGAGCGGGGTCGAGGGCGCCCCACCCGAGGTCGGCGCGCTGACGACAGGCCTGGCGGGGCGGGGCTGGGAGGGCGGGGCGCCGATCATCTCGAAGGGGCCCTTGAAGCGAGGCCCCTCGGCCTGTTGCCCAGGATCGCTCGGGGGGCCCTCGATCTGCTGGCGCCGCTCGACGATGAGCCCCAGCGCGTCGACGACCTCCTGGGTGCCGGTGCGGCGACCCACTCTGGCGCTGGCCTCGGCCATGGCCCCGAGCCGGTCGGGGCTCAGGGCGAACTCGGCCTCGGCGCTCAGGCGGAGGACATCGACGACGTGCAGCGCGGCGCCCTGCGAGACGAGGAAGTCGCACTGGGTGGTCACGGGGCCGGGATCGCCGACGAGCAGCAGGGGCTTGTCCAGGGCCAGCGCGCAGGTGACGAGGCCGTCGGCGGGGTGGGTCAGGACCAGATCTGCGGCCGCGACGAAGTCATGCAGGTTGGCGACCTCCCCGAGCATCCGAGCGGGCAGCCCGTGGGCGCGGGCCGACCTGCGGAGCTGCTCGGCGGCCTCGGCGTTGCCGCCGACGTGGAAGATGGGCTGCCAGGGCCGATCGACGAGGCTGAGCTGGAGGATGAGCTCGTCGAGGTTGGCGGCGCTGATGGCGGCGCCGAGGATCAGCGCGACCGGACCCTGGGCCGTGTCCAGGCCGAGGTCGCCTCGGATGGCCTTCGGGTCGTGGGCCTCGGCGTAGGCCCTCGGGATGGCCGGGCCGCCGACGAAGACCCGCACGGGATCGACGCCGGCCTCCTGGAGCGGGCCGCGCAAGCCCTCGTGGGGGATGACGAAGGCGTGGACGGCGCCCTTGAGCCACGCCTTGCCCAGGTTGTAGTCCGGCAAGAGCGCCACCAGCAGCGCCTCGCCGCCGGCCGCGCGCGAGACCAGATCGAGCACCTTGAGGGTGCGCGGCGAGGTGACGACGATCATGTCGGGCCGGCCGCGCTGGAGGGCGGCTTCGAGGGCGCCGCTCTGCTCCGCGACGGGCGATTGCTCCGCAGGCGCCTTTGCGGCCTCGGCGCCCTTGTCCGGGCCGATCACCTCCATGGAGGCGACCTTGGGATCCCCGGCGGCGGCAGGGTCGGCCGGCGGCGCGCTGGCGGCGCTGGCCTGCGGGGGGGCGCCGTCCTGCCCGGCGGCGGCGGGCGAGCTGCCGCGGGCGCGGCGCCAGAGATCCTTGAGGTTGTCGAGGAGCTGGCCGCCGCGCTCAAGCACGAGCCGCTCGATGGCCACGTCGAGATCGAGGATCTCGACGGCGGCGCCGCGCTCCTCAAGGAGGCCGCGGATGGCGGCGACTGCGGCGAGGTGATCGTCGGCGATCAGCCAGACGCGGAGAGATCGAAGATAGGACATGTCGCACCTCGGCGGCGCCAGGGGGTTGTGGGCAGCAGGCGAGCGCGCCCCTCGAACGACCCCGCGCTAGAAGTCATCCCCAAGATCGTCGTAGTCGATCTCTTCGAGGCCGGCGAGGTCTTCAATGTCCCCGTCGCCGAAGAGCTCCTCATCCTGGAAGTCGTCGGGCAGGACGCCCTCTTCCGGCGCGGCGCCGCCGATGAAATCATCGACGGGCGCGCCGAAGGCCTCGGCGTCCCTCTTGCCGCGGCCGAGGGGCTCGACCTCCCGGGCGTCGCTGACGGCCGCCTCGGCGAAGTCTTCCTCATCGTAGAAATTGTCGATGAACTCCGCGATCTTGTCGATGTTCATGGACTTGCAGTAGTAGCCGTGGATGTCGTTGTCCAGGCAGTACTGCTGGAGCTCTTCGGCCTCCATGTCGGAGAAGAGGACAACGATGAGATCCTGGTAGTCGGGCGAGGCGCGCAGGGAGCCGAGCAGGGCCGTGACGTTGAGCCTGCTCATGGTGATGTTGAGCAGGAGGAGCTCGGGCTGCTCGAACTCGATCTTGGCCAGGGCGCCATGAGGCGTCGTCAGCTTCTTGACCTCATAGCCCGCCGCCTTGAGGGCCTTCTCGGCCCGCAAGACGTCGAGGATCTGGTCGTCAAGGATCATCACTCGGCGGTGGCTCATGGCTGATTTGCGCCCTGTTGCGGTCGCGCTCAGCGCGAGATGGGGACCTCTCCAGGGAAGAAGACCGAGACACCCAGGCCGAGGGTGAGGTTGTTCCTCAGCTCGGTGACGGGGGCGGGGCGTCTGCCGTCCTGGGGGCCTTCCTGGATGTCGGCGCTGGAGTAGATGTAGTCGCGCACGTCGACGGTGATCGCGAAGTTGTTCGAGGCGAAGATGCGGAAGCCGAGGCCGAGCATGGGGCCGGGCTTGAAGCCGCTGAGCAGCTCGCCCTCCGTGTTGCCCTCGACGCCCAGCAGGGCGCCGCCGAAGCCAGCGAGCAGGTGGAGGTCGTAGTCGAGGATGTTGGACTTGAAGACGGAGAGCTTGCCGAAGATCGGCACGTAGGAGATGTGCGCGTCGATCAGCAGCGTGGTCAGGGTGAAGCTCAGGCCCTCGGTGTCCTCGCCGCCGAGGGTGCCGTTGATCTGTTCGAGCAGATCCGTGTCGACGGACACGGCGCCGAAGACCCCGCCGACGCCCAGGCCGAACTTGTTGGTGAGGTAGTAGTTCATGTCCAGGCCGGCCAGGACATTGCGCTTGAAGGAGTCGTTGAGCGTGCCCCCGAGCCTGGGCTGGAGCTCAAAGCGGCTGGAGCGGTACAGGAGCTGCCGTCGGACGATGGAGCCCTCCTCGAGGCTGGCGCGGCGCTGGGCCTGCGCGGCCGACGGGAAGGCGGCGATGGTCACGGCTGCCAGCGCGGCCAGGAGAGCGATCTGGACGAATCGGGTCATGGTCGGCCCCCCTCAGCGCTCAGTGGTGTATTGGAAGTCAAAGGGCACGAAGACGCTCACGCCGCCGCTGACGAGCACGAACTGGACGAGGCTGGAGCCGTCCTTGAGCTCGGCGGGCATGATCCGGTCCTTGGCGTCGACGTAGAGGGAGAGCCAGCGGGTCAAGAAGACCCTCAGCTTGAGGCCCACCTCGCCGGCTGGCGCGCCGACCTCGCCGCCGGTCGTATCGGTGATGTGCGTCATGAAGCCGCCGCCGAGGTAGACCGAGGCGTCGTAGTAGACGATCGCGCTGTCGAAGATGGCGAACTTGCCGTTGAGCGGCACGTAGCCGACATGCCCGCCGGCGAAGAGCCGCAGCTCGACCACCTCCGGCGCGGCGTTGGTCTTGTCGAGCACGTCGAAGTACTCGTCCGTCACGCCGCCGAGCTCCCCGAGGTCGAACCAGCCGAAGGTGCCGGCCAGGTAGAAGTCCTCGGTCATGTGCCAGGTCAGGCTGCCGCCGACCTCGAACTGCTTGATGAGCGCGTCGTTGACCGTCGTCCCGAACGAGGGCGCCAGCTCCACCCGGTTCTTGCGCAAGAAGGGCTTGAGCTGAAGGACGAAGATCTCATCCTCGGGGTTGGGCTTGATCTGCGCCTCGACGGTGCCGCTCCCGATGGAGGCGAGCTGCGCCGCCATCAGAAGCCCGAACGCCACCCCCGCAGCCCAAGCGCGCCTTCCCCTTGAGGTTGACCGCGCAAAGCTGCCATCTTGGGTCGGTGCCATCTCTCTCCTTTCTTCAAAACGGGGAGCGCAGCCAGCCAGCCGCCACGCCCTTGAGGCCCCCCACATCGGGGCTGATGGTCAAAAGGGCAAGTTTGAGGTCGTGAAAACGGACCGCCCATCATGTAGCACAGCCCGCCGCGCCAACGCAACACGCCCGAAGCCGCTTCGGCGCGCTGACGCAGGGCCGCGGCGGCCCTCCTGGCTCACATGAAGAGGGCGTCGACGAACTCGGCGGCGTCGAAGGGCCGCAGATCGTAGACGCCCTCGCCGATCCCGATGTAGCGCACCGGCACCTCGAGCTCCTGGCAGATCGCGATGATCATGCCGCCCTTGGCGGTCCCGTCGAGCTTGGTCAGCGCGATCCCGGTGATGTCGACGACCTCCTGGAACATCCGGGCCTGCTGGAGCGCCTGCAGGCCCGTGTTGGCGTCCAGCACCAGGAGCGTCTCGTGCGGGGCGCCGTCGAGCGCCTTGCCAGAGACACGGCCGATCTTCTCGAGCTCCTTCATCAGGTTCTTCTTGTTCGTCAACCGGCCCGCCGTGTCGCAGAGCACCACGTCGAAGCCCTCCCTCTTGGCCCGCTCGATGCCTTCGAAGACGACGCTGGCCGGATCGGCGCCGTCCTGACCGGCGTGGACGGCCAGCCCCGTGCGCTCGCCCCACTCCTCGAGCTGCTCGGTGGCCGCCGCGCGGAAGGTGTCGCCGGCGACCATCAGCACCTTGTGCCCGTCGTCCGTGTAGCGCATCGCCAGCTTGCCGAGCGTCGTCGTCTTGCCGACGCCGTTGACGCCGACGACGAGGACCACCAGCGGATCATCCCCCCGGCGTCCGATCACCATCGGCGAGGTGTTGGCCGTCAACAGCGCCTCGGTCCTCTTGCGGACGAAGCCCCAGACCACCTTGGAGCTCTGCGCCTCGTCCCCCAGGCTCGTGCGCACCTCCTTCAAGAGCGCCTGGACGCTCTGAGGCCCGATGTCCGCCGTGTAGAGCACCTCCTCCAGATCCTCGATGAGCTGCTCGTCGATGTCCGCCTGACGCTTGAAGATGCTGTTGAGCCGCGCGATGAAGCCCCCCCGCGTCTTCTCCAGGCCGTCCTTGAGCGAGCGCACCGGCTCGTCCCTCGGGGCCTCGGCCCTGGCCGTCGAAGCCTTGGCTGGCTCGGCCCTGGCTGGCTCGACCCTGGCTGGCTCGGCCTTGGCCTTGGCCGGCTCGGGCGACGGCGCCTCGACCTTGGCCGGCTCGGCCTTGGCCGGTTCGACCTTGGCCGGCTCGACCTTGGCCGGCTCGGCCTTGGCCGGCTCGGCCTTGGCCGGCTCGGGCGCCGTCGCCTTGGCCGCTGCGCTCGAAGGCTCGCTCGCCTCATCCGCGGCTTCTTCATCCTTGTCGGCCGCCGACAGGCCCGACGCGTCCGGCGACAGCGACAAGCTCAGCTCGCCCGTGCTGCCCAGGTCGAGCGCGTCGAAGCTGATCTCGCCCCACCCCGAGTTGACGTCATCCCCGATCATGTCGAAGGCGTTTTCCGTCTCGATCGAGGGCGGCTCCAACGCCGAGACGGCCGCAGCGGCCTCCTCGGCGCCCGCGTCGCCCTGCGCGACCTCGGCGGCGTCCTCCGAGGAGGGCGCGCCCTCCTCCTGGGCCTCGCCCTCCGACGCCTCGGCGGCCTCGGCGACCGCAGCCTCGGCGACCGCAGCCTCGGCGACCACGGCCTCGGCGACCGCGGCCTCGACCTCCGCGACGGCCGCCTCAGGCGCATCGTCGCCCTGCTCGCCCGCCTCGTCGACGCTGGCCTCGGCGTCGAGGCTCTCGTCCGAAGACGCCGAGGCGCGACGATCCTGCTGGGCCTTCTTGACCTGCCCCGCCTTGCGCGAATGGAGGTGGTCGCGCACCTCGGCGTAGGACATGTCGACCTTCTCCATCTTCTTGCGCTTGATGTCCGCCAACGAGTCCTCGTCCAGGATCTCGGAGGGCTTGTCGACCACCTGCCTCTCGGCCTGCGCGATGCGGGTGGGCGCGGCGCCCGGATCCTTCGACGGCGTGGGCAAGGGCTCGGGCTCGCCCGGCGCCGCCGGGGCGCTCCGGAAGGTCCGCCACGCGACGATGAGGAGCGCGACGACCAGGATGACCACCGCCGCTACAACCCAGGTGTTCGCCCCTCCTGCGGCGATCTCCTGCGGGCCCGATGGCGCCCCCGTCCCCGCGCCTGTCTGCCCCTCGACCTGGGCCTGGAGGCCTTCGCCGGGGACCTTGATCGCGGGGTGGCTCAACAACCAATCCGACCACTCGGACATTGTGCATCTCCTCGGTGATCGCGAAGACCCGAAGCCAGATCCGTCCAGCTCATGAATGCCCGCGATGCGTCTATCCTGGACAGCGTTATAACCCGCTGGGCTCCCCAAGCCAATGCCCTTGTCTCCGCGCCCAGGACCTCGACGCGGCGCGCCCCCTTGAACTGGCCCTCAAACGGCAGGAGGCCATGTCAAGGAGGCGCGATCCCGACCGGGATCGCGCCTCCTCGCCATGGCCTCCTGAGGCCGAAGGTGTCGGCGAGTCGCGTCAGTAGATGATCAGGTCCTTGGACTTCTTCGCGTCCGCCTTGACGGCCTTCTTGGCGGCAGCGGCCTTCTTGGCCTTCTTCTTCTTCTCGTCCTCGGCGGCGGCCCCGTTCGCGTTCGCGTCGGCGGCCTGCGCCTCGAAGCCGACCCGCTTGATGTCCTGGTCCTCGCGCATGCCGCTCTCCATGTCCACGTCGGTCCGGCTCCCGACGAGCGAGTCGACGATGTCCTCGTGGGTCGCGAAGCTGTCGTCCTCCTGAATGTCCATGACGTCCTTGCTCAGACGGGCCTCCTTGTCCTTCTCCTCCGCGAAGGCCCGACGCACATTGCCCATGCGCTCGGCCGTCTTGCGCTCGGCGAAGACCATCGTGAAGGTGTTGAAGAAGTCGCTCTTGTTCTCGATCCTCAGCTCCGTCGCGTCGTCGCGCCAGATCGCCCGCGTCAGCTCGCCGCCGCCCTCATCGTACTGCGTCTCCTCAGGCTCGCCGTACTTGCGCGAGACCTGCTCGACGAAGGCCTCGAAGCCGATGTCCTGGATGTACTCGGTGTTGTAGGCGATGACCATCTTCCACAGGCGATCGTCTGCAAACAGATAGTATTTTTGAGAATACTCATCCCGCGCGATCATCAGGCTCTCGCCGTTGTTCTTCGAGAACTCACCCGTGATCACCGACACCTCGTAGCCGGTCCGCTCGCCGTTGAGCTTCTTGAACGACTCCTCGACGCGCTGGAACTCGTCGAGCTTGCGGCGCCTCATGTCCTCCTTGAGGAGAGGATCGGTCAGCTTGGCGCTCTCCTCCCTGAAGTTGTCCGTCATCGCCTTCTTGTAGAAGGCCACGACTTCGGACTTGTCCGCGTTCCACTTCAGGCCTCTGAGCGCCGCAGCCAGCTCCGATTGATCTTCAGCCGCCGCCGGCAAGCAGATGCCCAACACCAGCGCCACCACCACCCACCGCAAACTCCTCATGACATCCTCCTGCACGACCTGATCTGAGACTCGACCGCACAACACCGCCAGAGGCGATTGACTTCCCGCCCATCCAGATCACGGGCCACATCATGGCACAGAGTAGCAGAGCGGCGGGGATCGGCACAAGCTGAGCGATTGAAAGGACTTCACCTCTCGGGTATGATGTCACACCTTGAGCAAGGAAAGAGGCTCCCTGCGCCTCAGAACGTGTGCGGGGGTCCGACCACGCGATGAGGCCACGATGAAAACCACACACCACACCCCCCTCTCCCGCTCCCGAGGCGCCGCCCGGCAACGCCGCGCGCTCACCGCCCGGCTCGCCCTGCTGGCGGGGCTGCTCGCGCCCTCCGGGGCCGCCGCGCAGTCCGGCGAGTGGGAGGACTGGACCGAGGCCCGCTACTACTGGGATCTGGATCGGGAGGAGCTCGACACCGAGCGCGACCGCAATGCCCAGGTCCGAGGGCAGCTCGGGCTCGTCGCCCTCGAACTCCAGACCGAGGAGGCCTCCCTGACGCCCCCGCCGCGCGCCCTGGGCGCCGCGCGCCCCACCATCATCGCCCCCGACCCCGTCCAGATCGACGCCGCCCAGATCGACCCCGACCCCCCTCGCCAGCTCTCGGCCGCCGAGCGCCGCGCCGAGGAAGCCCGCGCGCGCAAGGAGGCCGCCCAGGCCAGGGCCGAGGAGGCCAGGCTGCGCAAGGAGGAGGCCCGCTCCAGCGCCGAGGACTCCCGACGCCTCAAGACCGAGGAGGCCAGGCGCCTCGAGGAGCGCGCACGGGCCCAGGCCCAGGAGGACGAGCGCGCTCGCCTCGAAGACGAGCGCCAACGCCGCGAAGATGAGGCCCGCGCCGCTCAGGAGGCGCGCCGCCGCGAGGCCGAGGCCGCCAGGATCGCCGAGGAGAAGGAGAAGGCCGAGGCCGAGGAGGAGCGCAAGAAGAAGGAGGCCGAGCTCGCGCGCCGGAAGCTCCTGGAGAAGAAGCTCCTGGACGAGAAGAAGAACGAGCGCGGGCAGGTCGTCGACGACGAACTCAACGAGCTCCTTGAGGAAGGGCTGGAGTGACGCTGCGATCCCCCGAGGACCTGCCCGGCGACGCCGCCGGCACGCGCACCTGCAACAGCTGCGGGCTGCTCAACTCCGCCCGCAGCGAGTACTGCACCAGCTGCGGCGCTCCCCTCGGGCTCATCACCGCGATCACCGGGGTCGGCGGCGCCGACGCCCCCCGCTCCGCCTCCGCGTGGCGCGTCTACGGCGTCGAGACGGGCATCTTCGGCCGACAGCGCGACTTCGACCGCCTCGTCGACACCTTCCAGCGCGCCATCGACCAGCGCGCCTGCCAGCTGCTCGCCCTGAGCGGCCCCCAGGGCATCGGCAAGACGCGCCTCGTGGCCGAGTTCAACGAGAAGCTCGATCAACACTTCGACGGCGCCCACCTCGTCGCAGGCGCAGGCCGCAGCGCCGGCGGCCCGCCCTACGCGGCCCTGAGCCGCATGATCAAGAGCCGCTTCTACATCCACGAGCAGGAGCAGGGCCAATCCGCGCGGCAAAAACTCCTCGACGGCGTCCACGCCACCCTGCGAAACCCCCTGGCCGAAGAGATCGCCCACATGGTCGGCTACCTCATCGGCCTGCCCTACCCCAACAGCACCATCTACGCGCGCTACGGCAACGACCCCGGCCGCATCGTCGAGCGCGCCCGCGGCGCCCTCATCAAGCTCCTCGAGAAGGACGCCGAGCGACAGCCCCTCGTCCTGGTCCTCGAAGACCTCCACTTCGCAGGCCCGGAGTCCCTCGAGCTCTTCCGCAGCCTCCACGACAACCTCACCTCCTCCCCCATCCTGCTGCTGTGCGTCGTCCAGCCCGAGCTCAAGGCCACCGCCCCCTGGCTCTTCGAACCCGGCCCGCGGCGGCACCTCATCGACCTCAACCCCCTCGACGATGTCGACGTCCACGCCCTCGTCAACGACATCCTGCGGCGCGCCGGCGCCGTCCCCGAGGAGCTCCACAACCTCATCTGCGAGCGCTCCTTCGGCAACCCGCTCAGCATCGAGGGCGTCATCCGCGTCCTGATCGACACCGGCGTCGTCGACACCCGCAACAACACCTGGATCATCCACGCCGACCGCCTCGACCGCGTCGAGCTGCCCAACACCTTCGAGGGCCTCGTGCGCGCCCGCCTCGACGGCCTGACCGCCGAGGAGCGCGCCGTCCTGGAGAAGGCCTCCCTCGTCGGCCACCACTTCTGGCCCGAGGCCATCCAGGCCCTCGACCGCCTCGAACAACCCCGCGTCCCCGACGACGACGCCCTGTGGCCAGGACAGGCCGCCGAGGAGCGCGTCGTCGAGGTCCTCAAGGTCCTCAACAGCAAGGACATGATCCGGCGCCGCAAGCACGGCTCCGACCTGCCCGGCCACGACGAGTACGCCTTCAAGCACGAGATCGAGCGCCAGATCGTCTACGAGAGCATCGACCCCGAGCTGCGCAAGCGCTACCACCTCATCACCGCCCAATGGATGGAGGCCGCCGCCGACGAGGCCGACCTGCGCGACCGCTTCATGGAGACCGTCGCCCTCCACCACGAGCGCGGCGTCAACCTCCCGCGCGCCGCGGACCTCTACATCGAGGCCGGCCGCAACGCCGCCAGACACTACCGGAACCGCACCGCCGTCGGGAACTTCGAGCGCGCCCTGGCCTTCCTCGGCGAGACCAACCTCAGCCTCCACATCGAGGTCCTGCACGACATCGGCACCGTCCTTGACCTCATGGGCGAGCCCGAGCGCGCGCTGGACTTCTACGAGGAGCTGCTCCAGTCCGCGTGGCTCATCGGCAACAGAGCCAAGGTCGCCGTCGCCCTCAACAAGCTCGGCCGCGCCCACCGCACGCTGGGCAACTACGACCGCGCCCTGAGCGACCTCAACCGCGCCCTGGCCCTCTTTCGCTTCGTCGAGGACCTGCCCGGCATCGCCGCCTCCCTCGACGACATCGGCACCATCCACAACTTCCGCGGCGTCTACGACAAGGCCGAGGCCTTCTTCCTGGAGGCCCTGAGCCTTCGCCAGCGCCTCGACGACAAGGACTCCGAGGCCCTGACCCTCAACCGCCTCGGCTCCGTCAAGCTCAACAGCGGCGACTTCCGCGAAGCCCTGCGCCTCTTCCGCGAGAGCCTCAACCTGCGCCGGATCAGCGGCGACCGCCCCGGCGCCGCCCGCTCGCTCAACAACCTCGCCATCCTCTTCCAGGAGCGCGGCGAGCTCTCGCAGGCACTCGTCCTGCTGCGCGACGCCGAGGCCACCGCCCGCGAGATCGGCGACCGCATCCTGCTCGGCACCGTCCTGAACAACATCGGCGAGGGGCTCCTTGACCTCAACGACCTCGTCGAGGCCCAGAGCGCGCTGGAGCAGGCCGTCGAGATCACCCGCGAGACCGGCGAGCGACGCGTCCACTTCGACGCCCTGCGCAACCTCGCCCGGCTCCAGCACTGCCTCGGCCACGACGCCCTGGCCCTGGACCTGGCCTCCAGGGCAGAGCAGCTCGCGCGGCAGCTCGACGCCCCCGTCCTCATCGCCATCGCCCTGCGCACGCGAGGAGAGCTGCTCGCCGCCACCCTCGACCTCGACGCGCCCGACAGCGACCGCGTCGTCCAGGCCGAGGAGTGCTTCCGGCAGAGCATCAAGCAGCTGACCGAGATCGGCAATGAATCCGAACTCGGCCGCTGCTACAGCGCCTACGGCGACTTCCTGCTCAAGCAGGGCCTGACCATCCAGGGCCGCAAGCGCCTGGAGATGGCCAAGGCGATCTTCGCTCGCCTCGAGATGAAGCGCGTCCTGGAGAAGACCGAGCGCACCATCGACGATCTCTGATCCCCCCTTCAGGGCGAAGGGGGGCGAGGCCGACCCTCTACTTGACGATGATCTTGCCGTTCATCAGCCCGCTGCTGTCCTGCGGGTTGAGGTACCTGACCGTCCCGGCATTCTCGAAGGTGAACGAGAAGCTCTCGCCCGAACCCAGCACCTCGTCAAAGTCCCCGTTCTCGGCCTTGAGGCCGTGCGAGGTCTTGTCCTTGTTCGTCCAGGTCACCTTCGTCCCCTTCCTGACCTCAAGCTCGCTGGGCTTGAACTTGAAGTCGAAGAGGACGACCTTGTTCTCGTTCGCGCGCGGCTTGTCCAGCTCGCCGTCGTCGTCGATGTTGCTGCTGCAGGCCGTCGACGCAGACACGACGAAGAGCAGCGCGATGGTGGCAAAAAAACGAGCGTTGATAAGACGTTGCATGACATTCTCCCCTGAAGGTCATCAAGATGGCCAGGCCCACTTCGGCCTGATCCGGGTGTTGGATGGATCCCCCCTCTGGCTACCACAGGCCGCGGGGCTTGACCAGCCTTGATCGAGCGCGGTCGGATCAAGCGCGCTCGCGGCTGATGAAGGGCCAGAGCACCAGCGGATCGATGGGCGCGGCGCGCTCGAAGGGCACCGGGCCGCACATCGCCTCCATCCCCAGCGCCTTGAGCACCTCAGGGCGCGCGATCAGCTCGCCGCTGCGCGCCACGGGCAGCAGGGCCTGGACCTCGGCCGCGAGGCTCTGGAAGGCCGGCTCCAGCTCGTCCTTCGACGGCTCCCGCGGCCCTCGACCCACCGCGACGGTCACCGCAGGGGGCTCCGCCTTGCGCGTGCGCTCGAACTCCATCAAGAAGACCACCAGCGGCCCCAGCAGCGCCCCGAGGTTGGTCGCCGGCCCCATGAAGCACAGCAGCGCGCCGCGATCCCCGCTGGTGAAGACCTCCGTCATCCGCTCCGAGAGCAGACGAAGGGGCTCGAGCGCGGCCCTGTAATCGAGCTGGGTGACGCTCTGGAGCGTCCCGCGCGGCCTGGCCTTGAGCTGCGGCGAGGAGAGGCAGACGACCGCCCAGGTGGCATCATCGGCCGACAAGGCCTTGAAGGAGCCCGTCGAGACGCTCCGCTGCGACGTGCTGTGGAGTTGAATGCTTGAGGAGGGGCCTGGGCCGCTCGGCGCGGGGGGCCCCGAGACCCCCATGATCGCGGCCTCCAGCGCCCGGAGCGACCCCTCCGCGTTGATCGGCGACAGCACCGCCGCGGCCTCGTGGCTCATCTCCGCCAGCGAGCGCCCGAGGCGGTCCAGATCGTCGTGGCGCACGCCCGCGGTTATGCCCTTGCGGCTCTTGTCGCGGTTCAGCGGGGACGATTTCGGGCGAGGCCCTGGCCGCCCGCTGCCATACCCGGGTGTTGACGCGTCCTCGTCCCGGAGATGGGGCTGACGGCTGGCGGCCTGATGTCGGATGTTCTCGCGGGCCGCCCCGCGCGAGGTCGACTTGCGACCCTCCACGGGCTTGACCGCGTCCCCCTGGATGCGCTCGATCAGCGCCACCTTCATCGCCTCGGCGAAGTCACGCACCGACCGGAAGCGCACCCCCTCGCGCTCGTCGAGCGCCTTGGACAGCACGTTCAAGAGCGCCGGGTAGCGACCCAGCTCCGCGCGCCTGTCGCCGGCCGCCAGCAGCTCCAGCGGCTTGCCCGCCCTCAACAGCTTCAGGATGTCCGAGTCGCGGTTGACCCGGTAGGGCAGCCGACCCGTGAAGACCTGATAGATGCAGACCCCGACGCTGTAGAGATCGACGTGCTCGTTGATCTCGCCCTGGTGGAAGAGCGAGGGCGCCCGGTACATCGCCCACGGCCTGAGCCCTCGCCAGCCCGAGCGCTTCGACAGCCCCCCGCTGAAGCCGCCGTCGTTCTGCCGCATCCAGCCGTGGCCGCAATGCAGCAGCCGGACCCAGTCGTCCGCCGCCCCCATCCACTCAAAGGCGAAGGGCGACAGCCGGCCGTGGACCAGGCCCGCGCCGTGCAGATCCTGGACGGACATCAAGAGCTGAAGGCTGACCTTGTGCGCCCGCTCAAGCGGCAGCGCAGGTTGCGGGTTGTTGTAGAGCAGCTCCGAGAAGTTCCGCCCCTCGGCCCCCTCCATCATTGCCCAGGCCACGCCCTGCTGGCTGACGCCGTGCTTGGTGATGGAGGCGATGTTCGGGTGATCGAGCGCCGAGGCCCGCCGGGAGACCTGGACAAAGGCGCTGATCGAGGCCGCGTCCCCATGCAGCTTGTGCGGCAGGACCCGCACCATCACCCGGCGCCCCTCGGCCACGCCATGATAGAGGCTGCTCTCGGGCTCGGAGACCAGGTGGCGGCTGATCTTGACCGGGCCGAGCACCTTGCCAAGGAGAGGATCGTCGCCCGAGACCGCCTGGCAGAGCTCGCAAGAGCCCTCAAGCACGCGGTGGTGACCGCAACTCCAACAGTTGCCCCAGACCCCGACCATCGGCTTCAAGACTTGGCCACCCTCTCAAGGCTCGCTCTTCCCGGTCTCAACAATGAGGATAACAGAGCTCGGAGCGATGTCACAAGTTCGCAGCTCACAACCTCCTCCACCTCGCCCCGGCCCCGCCCCGGACACCCGGCAGAGCGCGACGACCTCGCCTGGGCCGGGGTCCAGGCGAGGTCGCCTTCTGGGAACTGCGCCGACGATCGCCGGCCAGGGATCAGGACTGCTTCTCGGCCAGCGCCTCCTTGCGGGACAGGCGGATCTTGCCGTAGCGGTCGATGCCGACGCACTTGACCAGCACCTCATCCCCCTCGGAGATGACGTCCTCGACCCGCTCGACGCGGCCGTCGGTCAGCTCCGAGACGTGGCACAGGCCGTCGGTCCCGGGCAGGATCTCGATGAAGGCGCCGAAGTCGACGATCCGCTTGACCACCCCCAGGTAGGTCTTGTTGACCTCGGGCTCCTGGGTGAGGCTGCGGATGATGTCGATCGCCTTGTTCGCCATCGCCTGGTTGGCCGAGGCGATGCTCACCGTCCCGTCGTCGTCGATGTCGATGGCCACGCCGGTCTGCTCGGTGATGCCCCGGATCGTCTTGCCCCCCGAGCCGATGACCGCGCCGATCTGGCTCGGCTTGATCTTCAGCGTCAGGATGCGCGGCGCGTGCGGGCTCAGATCGCTGCGGTGCGTCGGCAGCGCCGTCAACATCCGCTCGATGATGTGGACCCGCCCGTCGCGCGCCTGCAGCAGCGCCTTCTTCATCGTATCGCGGCCCACGCCCGTGATCTTCGTGTCCATCTGGAAGGCGGTGATCCCCTTGGTCGTCCCACAGACCTTGAAGTCCATGTCGCCGAAGTGATCCTTTCGCGCCCATGGGGCGGACAATAGTCGTGTCAGACTGCCGCGCATGGCCACGCTCTGCCTCGGTGAGGCGCTCGTCGATCTCGTCTGCGAAACGCCGGTGGACGACCTCTCGCAGGCCACGTCCTTCGTGCCGCACTTCGG
>SYOX01000315.1 GCA_005804885.1 Pseudomonadota bacterium | reverse complement strand
GCCCAGATCTCCCAGCCCAGACCCCCGGCGCCGCGGGTGGGCTGCTCCCCGTCGTCCTCGACGAAGCGGATGTCGTGCTCAAGGGGATCGATGCCGAGCTGTCGGAGCGAGCCGAGGTAGAGGTCGAGGACGTTCTTGGGCGAGGGCTTGAGGATGACCTGAAACTGGTAGTAGGCGCCGAGGCGGTAGGGGTTCTCGGCGTAGCGGCCGTCGGTGGGGCGGCGGCAGGGCTCGGCGTAGGCGACGCGCCAGGGCTCGGGGCCGAGGACGCGCAGGAAGGTCGCCGGGTTGAGCGTGCCCGCGCCGGTCTCCTGATCGACGGGTTGCTGGAGGACGCAGCCCTGGTCGGCCCAGTAACGCTGCAGGTTCAAGATCACGTCCTGAAAGTTCATCGTCAGGCCTCACAGATCCCGTCGAGGACATAGACCCTGTCAGGGATGATGGATCGCGCGGGGACGGGCCCCGCAGAAGCCCCGCACCCATAGCATCGCCCCTTGGGGCGTGTCAACGCGGGCCCGCCCGCGCCCGCTGGCCCGACATCCCCACGCTCGACGAGCGCCCCACGCTCGACGATCGCCCCACGCTCCTCGCACCGCCCCCTCTGGGGGACGGGCTCGTCGGGTGGGGCTGGAAGCGCGGGTGGGCTGCGCCCTGTCGGTCGCAGGCCAGCGGGCGGCCCAGATCGACACCTGGGGGCGTGAAAATCCCAATCCACAGGACCACTTAGACGCGATGATCCTCCCCTGCGGTTCTCTATCACCCTTGCGCTGGCCTGCGCCCAGCGGGCGCAGCCCCCACGCGCATCCAAGCCCCACCCGACGAGCCCGTCCCCCGCAGGGGGGCGGTGCGAGGAGCGTGGGGCGGTGCGAGGAGCGTGCAGCCTTCCCTGAGCCAACCTGAAGGCTTCGAAGAGGGCTTTCAATCATCTGGCGCCCTGTTAGACTGCGCGGGTGAAGACAACGAAGCTCATAGCCGCGTTCGCGACCTGTTTCATCCTCCCGCTGCTGGGATGTGCGGAGGCCGCGCCGCCAGCGGCCCCCTGCGAGGGGCCGGCTTGCGCGAAGACCTCGTGCATCAGCGACTTCGACTGCGCCGTGGGGCAGCTGTGCGATCGCAACCTGTGCGTGGAGGTCGAGGCGCCTGACCCTTGCCAGGCCGACAGCGACTGCGCCTTCGGCCAGCAATGCGTCCAGGGCGTGTGCGAGGTCGTCCCAGGGCTGTGCGCGCGCAACAGCGACTGCCCCGAAGGCCAGCTCTGCGATCGGGACACGCTGCGGTGCGTGGGCGCGGATGAGCGGCGCTGCCAGGACCGCAGCGCGTGCTTCAGCGATGAGCTGTGCGTCGATGGGCTGTGCAGAACCGTCGATCCGCCAGACGCGGGTCCGGAGGATGCAGACCCCGTCGAGGACGTCGACCCCGTCGAGGACACGATCGACCCCGTCGAGGACACGATCGACCCCGTCGAGGACGTGCCAGATCCCGAGCCGGACACGATCACGCCCGTTGAAGATGCCTCCGAGCCCGAACCGGACGCCGATCTCGTCGAGGATGTTCCGGACCCCGCCGAGGACGTCACCGACCCCGTCGAGGATGTTCCGGACCCCGTCGAGGACGTCGACCCCGTCGAGGACGTAATCGACCCCATCGAGGACGTCGACCCCGTCGAGGACGTCGACCCCGTCGAGGACGTGCCAGATCCCGAGCCGGACGTGGGGCCGCTGCCGACCCCTCAGCGCGGGCTCTATGACTTCACGCGGCTGCCGGTCGGGGGCCTGCGCGAGGGCGCCGTGGTGAACTTCCATCCGGACGGCAGCTACGCCGTGGTCCTGGAGCGCAGCAATGTCGTCCACGTCTTCGACTGGGAGACGCAGACCGACACGCGCTACGATCTCGAGCCCCCCGGCGCCGACATCTACTGGGAGGACATGGCCTTTGATCCCACGGGCAGCTTCGCGCTGCTGGTCGGGCGGCTGATCACGGGCGGCACCGAGCAGGGGATCATCGTCCGCCTCGACGACGGCGCGTGGCGCAACCTTGAGGCGCAAGAGCAAATCCTGACGCGCTACGCCACCTTGCACCCGACGCCCTGGCGGGCGATCGAGTGGCCCTGGGAGGGCGGCGACCCGGTGCTGCTGGCCAGCCCGCCGCGCTCGCCCTACAACGCCCAGCTTCGCGGCTTTGACCCGGACGCGGGGCAGCTGGCCGGGCTGGCCACGGCGCAGCCCTCCGGGGCCGGCTGCGACGACATCGCCTTCGCGAAGAACGCCTTCGGCGAGCCGGGCATCCTGGTGGTGTGCGGCGGCAACGGCGCCGACGTGCTCTTCTACAACGAGATCGGGGGCATCGGGCAGTGGGAGGTCGATCCAGGCAACAACAACCTGGGCAACACGTCCAGCGTGGCGGCCTGGCCCGGCGGCGACTACGCCCTGATCGTCAGCTGGTCGGGCCGCGCGCTCTACCGCTTCGCCTTCGGGCGGCTCAACGGCTACAGCGACGCGCCGCGCTTCAGCCGGCTCGGCGTCCTGACCGTCGCCTTCCAACAAGACGGCCGGCGCGCGCTGATCGTCGGGCAGGCGGGCGTCTCGCCCGTGCGCGGCACCGTGATCGAGTACCGACACGACGCCTACCGCTGCCCCAGCGCCTTCACCGACTGCGAGCTGACCGAGGTGTCCATCCCGAACTTCGACGCGCCGCCCTACAACGGCACGGGCGCCACCCTCAACCACGCCGCCTTCCGGCCCGGCTGCGACGGGGGCCTGATCGTCGGCGGCAAGACCGACTTCAACGGCTCCATCGGGCAGCTGATCCGCTTCCAGATCCAGGGCCAGGGCACCACCCCCTGCCTGCCCTGAGGGGCCTCACCGGACGGCGCGCACGACGTCCCAGAGGCGCTGCTCCTCGGCGCGCATCTCGGCCTCCTCCTCGGGCTCGGCGTGATCGTGGCCGAGCAGGTGGAGCAGGCCGTGGACGATCAGGAAGGCGACCTCCTCGTCGAGGCCCCAGGCGCCGCCGACCTCGTCGCCCTCGACCCGACCGCGGTGCTCCTGGTCGGCGGCCTGCCGGGCGGCCGTCTCGACCGAGACGACGATGTCTCCGAGCATGTCGCCGGCGAACTCGGCGTCCTCCCCCTCCTGGAGGGCGAAGCTGAGGACGTCGGTGGGCTTGTCGTACCCTCTCCAGGTGTGGTTCAGGTCGCGGATCTCGGCGTCGTCCGTCAGCATGACGGTCCCCTCGGAGTCCTCAGGACAGCCCGAGGCGGCGAAGAGATGGTGCAGTCGTGTTGTCAGCAGCGGGAGGTCGATCGCCGTCATCCACGGCGTTTCCTCCAGAGACGGGCTGATCATCAGTTCCAGGGGCATGGTCTTCAACGGTGGGTTGGGCAGGCTCCTGGGCGACCTCCGGGTCGCCGTCCTGCGGTGGAGTCTCGCCTTCGAGGTCTGCCTCGGGGATCGGCTCGACCTTCTGGGCGTGGGTGTTGAGGATATCAGCGATCGACGGCAAGGGGCCCGTAAATCGGACCCCGAGGGTGCCCTCCCCGAAGTCCATCGGGGGCAGCTCGCCGGCGGCCATCGGGGCCGACCTGCCCGGCGAGGTGAGGGCCTGGGCGGAGCCGTTCGCTTCGGCGTCGACGTCCTCGGAGTCGAAGCGATCGGGATCGATCTCCTGTTGAACTTCTTCGTCCTCGATCCCCTCGGCGTCGAACGGGGGGGTCTCGTGGAGCGCCTGCTCCTCGTGGGCGTGCTCGGCGGAGTTGCTCTTCTTGCTGCGGCGCTTGCGCTCGCCGGTCTGCGTGATGTCGCCGTCCTTGTCGCGGCTGAACTCGCCGGTCTGGCTGTGCTCCTTGCGCTTCTGGGCGGCCCGCGCGCCGGGGTTCTTCTCCTGACCGGGGTACTGGGGGCGGGTGTAGTAGAGGCTGTTGAGGACCCGGATGAAGGCCTTGGCGATGGCGTTGAGGTCCTTGAGGGTCAGGTTGCACTCGTCGAGCTGGCCGTCGGCGAAGAGGTGGTTGATCTTCTGCTGGACGAGGCCCTTGAGGCGCGCGGGGGTGGGATCCGGCATGGCGCGGCTGGCGGCCTCGATGCCGTCGGCGAGCATGACGATGGCCGTCTCGCGGGTCTGCGGCTTGGGGCCAGGGTAGCGGTAGTCCTTCTCGTCGACCTCGGGGATGCTCGGATCCTCCATGCTCTTGGCCCGGTGGTAGAAGTAGGCGATGAGCGTGGTGCCGTGGTGCATGGCGATGAAGTCCTGGATCTCGCGCGGCAGCTTGTGCTGCCTGGCCAGCTCCAGGCCGTCCTTGACGTGGGCCTTGATGATGAGCGTCGACATGTTCGGCTTGAGCTTGTCGTGGGGGTTGACGCCGCCGCGCTGGTTCTCAGCGAAGTACTGCGGGTTCTTGCCCTTGCCGATGTCGTGGTAGTAGGAGCCGACGCGAGAGAGCAGGGGGTTGGCGCCGATGGCCTCGCAGGCCTCCTTGGCCAGCGTCCCGACCACGACGCTGTGGTGGTAGGAGCCCGGCGCCTTGAGGATCAGATCCTTGATCGCGGGGTGGTTCAGGTCGGCCAGCTCCAGCAGCTTGACGTCCGTCGTATAGTCGAAGGCCCACTCCACGACAGGCAAGATGGCGTTGGCCAGCACCCCCGCGGCCAGCCCGCCGACGAGGCCCGCGAGCGCAACGGCCAGGAGCGCCGAAACCGCCGCCTCGCCCTGGAAGAGCACCAGCGCCAGCGCCACGGCGGCGTTGACGAGGCCCACGATCAGGCCAGCCTTCAGGACGTGCATCCGGTGGCTCACCTTGCCGACGGCGTGGGCGCCGACGAGCGAGGTCGCCAGCGCGAAGATCCCGAAGGGCAGCAAGTGCTCGACGCCCAGCGAGACCAGCAGCGCGGTCAAGATCGAGAAGACCATCGCCGTCTCGCTGTTGTTGACCAGCCGGACGATCATCCCCCCGACGGCCAGCGGGATGGCAAAGCGGATCATGTCCGGCGAGATCGTCACCCAGCCCTCGCCGAGCCGATCAAAGGCCAAAGAGAGGCCCTGGACGAGCCCAAGCTGGCCCAGGATCAAAATCCCCATCAATATCAGGTCTTTGGGCACGGGCTTGAACTTGGAGATGTTCTTGCGGCCGTAGGAGTAGAAGAGCATCAGCAGGCCCAGGACCACCACCAGCGTGCCGATGAGCACCTGAGCGCGGGCGACGCGGCGATCGTCGTCGCCCTCCATCTCCTTGACCAGCAGGATGTGGCGGGCGGTGACGAGCTGGCCGGCCCGGACGATGATCTGGCCGCGCCGGAGGCTCTCCTGCTCGCCGATGTCCTGGACCTCGGCCTGGGCGGCTTCGCGCGCCTGGGCCGTCTCGGTGGGGTTGTGGGTCGTGTTGGGCTTGATCAGCTCGCTGGCCAGCCCCAGGATCGAGCGGCCCAGCTTCGGCGACAGCTCTCGCAGGCGACCCGGCGCCAGGATCTCCAGCTCGCGCTTGATGTCGGCCAGCGACAGGTAGGACTCGTCGATGTCGTAGACCTTGCTGGTCTGCTCGACCACGCCCTTGCGCGTCCGGCGCAGCAAGATCCCGTGGCCTTCGACCTCCAGCACCTTGCGATCCTCGACCACGCGGCGCTGCATCAGAGTGTCGATCAGGGAGACGAGCGCCTCCTCGGCCGTTCTGGAGAAGCCGGACTCGGACAGCGCAATGTAGTGGACGTCGGGCACGACGGCCTTGAGCGCCAGGACGAAGTTGTCCCGCATCGTGTCGGCCGTGCGAACCCGGAACTCGATGATCGCCTTCTCCGTCAAGGTCGATCGAGGCGGCTCACCGGCGTCCGGCGACGGCAACTCCAGGCTCTTGCGCAGGTCGGCCTCGGCCCGCTCCAGGGGCTCGCGCACCTGGGCGAAGGCCGACCGGACCTGCTCGATGGTCTGCTCGCGCACATCGACGTTGTGATCGTAGATGCTCGGGACCGCCGCCGCGGCCTCCAGGCGCTTGCGCTCGGTCGCGGCAGGGTCGGTCTGGACGAAGACGAAGTCCTGCGTCGCCTTGATGTCCTCCAGGGCCGGCTCATCGACGACCAGCTCTGCGCTCTGGAGCGTCGAGAAGCCAAGATCGAGGTTCGTCAACGCGACGACGCCGACGATGAAGATTACAAAGGAGACCATCTGGAGGACTGGGTTGCTCCAGCCCAGGCGCTCCGAAAGCGACTTGCCGCTCTTGGGTTGAGCTCCACCAAAGAACTGCCCGCCTTTGGGCTCATCTGTCATCGCGACTCCGTCGAGGCGCCCACCAGCCCCGGAGAAGGCCCGCGGCAGAGGCGCCCGTGAAGGTCGGCGCGCACGCGGCGCCCCACCCTTCCCTTCTCTTATGGGCGCATCGCGCGGCTCAAATCAAGTCCGAGCCTTGCCCTCGGGGCCTTGCTCGGCCTCGGCGCGCACCTGGCGGGCCCGCTCGCGCCGTTCCGCGTCGCCGTCGTAGGCCTCGATGATCCGCATGACGAGCGGGTGGCGGACGACGTCCTGAGCGCTGAACTCGCAGATCGAGATCCCCTCGACGCCCCGCAGGATGCCCACGGCGTGATCCAGCCCCGAGGTCATCCCCGCCGGGAGATCCACCTGGGTTCTGTCCCCGGTGATGACGGCCTTGGAGTCAAAACCCAGGCGCGTCAGGAACATCTTCATTTGGCCGGCCGTACAGTTTTGCGCCTCGTCGAGG
>SYOX01000314.1 GCA_005804885.1 Pseudomonadota bacterium | reverse complement strand
GCCTGACCGTTGCCGAGAGGAGCCCCGCTGGATGACCATCATCTGGCGGGGCTTTCTCTCATCATCCGCTGTCCGCTCCAACATACAAGCCGCGTGGTGCAGCCGCGACAGCGGCAAACCCGTCGGTCCCCGGAAGGACCGCACGCCCATCCATCGAAGGCAACCCGCCGGGATCGCCTCGCCCCTCAACCCGTCGGACGCCGGAAGGACCGCACGCCCATCTCAACGGGTGGAGCGGAGGGGGCGGGATCAGGACAGGTGGGTCCACATGGCCTGGGCGCGGGCCAGGAGCAGATCGCCTTGATCGTCGCGGCCGAGCTGCTTGAGCAGCTCGCCGAGCTTCTGGAGGGGGCGGGCGTAATCGGGGTCGGAGACGCCGAGGCTGGCGCTGGCGTCCAGGGCGAGGGCGAGGTAGCCGTCGGCGTCCTCCCAGCGGTCCTGGAGGGCGCGCAGGAGGGCGAGGTTGATGTGGAGGCCGACGGAGATGTAGGGGTGCGAGAGATCGGCGATGAAGTCCTCGGCGTGCAGCAGCGAGCGCTCGGCGGCGGCGATCTCGCCGCCGGCCATGGCGGTCAGCCCCAGGTTGGCCAGCGAGGTGGCCGCGTCGGCGCGGGCGCCGAGCGAGCGGAAGGTCTCGAAGGCCTTCTGGTAGCAGCCCTCGGCGACCTCAAGGCGGCCCAGGAAGCGGGCCACCTCGCCGAGGCCGTTGAGGGAGGTTGCCACGGCGTGGCGATCGCCGATGACCTCGAAGCGGCGCCGGGCCTCGTTGAAGAGGCGGGCGGCGTTCTCGAGGTCCTGGCGGGCGCGGGCCAGCAGCGCCAGATCGCGCAGGCAGAGGGCGGCGTTGCGGCGGTCGTCGAGCACCTCGTAGACCTCGCGGGCCTGGACGAGCAGCTCGGCGGTGCGGGCGGGGTCGCCGCGGCGGCGGGCGACCTCGGCCATCAGGTGCAGCGCCTCGGCCCGGTTGTGGCCGCCCTCGGAGGCCTCAAGCGCCGAGGCGCCGAGGCGATCGGCCTCGTCGTAATCGCCGCGCTCCCAGGCCAGCCAGCCTTGCAGGAGCACGCCCGTGGCCGCCCATATCTGCAGGTCTGGTCCCGAGCGCCTCGCCAGCCCCTCGCCGCATATGGCCAGCGCCTCGGCCAGATCCTGCTGGCCGTGGTGGCGCATCAGCCGCGCGAGCCCGTAGAGCGCCCGCAGGATCGCCTCGATCGCCTCGGTCCTGGAGGGGTCCCCCTCGAGAGGGTCCCCATCAAGAGAGTTGACCTTGGGCAAGGACAGGCCGGGGGCGCGCTCCAGGGCGTCGATGAGGGCGCGCAGCTCGTCGCCGATCAGCGGCTCGCCGCTGGCGTGGCGCTGGTCGCCGTCGAGCAGGGCCAGGCGCAGCAGGCCGATGTAGGCCACCTCGGCGCCTTCGAAGTCGCCCTGCTGGTAGCGCAGGTCGCCGATCCGGCGGGCGAGCTTGAGGTGCAGGGCGTCGTCGCGGTCGAGCAGCCCGCGGGCGACGGCGGCGGCGTCGACGAAGAGGCCCTCGGCGCGGCTGAGGCGGTGGCCGGCGCGCGCGGCGCAGGCGGCCCGCAGCAGGAAGTCCAGCGCCCGCTGGTGCTCGGCGGCCTCAAGGGCGTGGTGGGCGATCGCGTCGGCCACGACGTCGATGCGGTGGCTGTAATGGCGCTCCTTGGCGCGGCCGGCGAGGCTGTGCAGGCGCTTGAGGCGCGGCCGTCCGGAGAGGCGGGCGAGCAGGACCTCGCGGATGAGGCCGTGGCCGAAGCGCAGGGAGTCCTGGCGGCCCTCGCGCGGCGTCAGCACCGAGGCGCTCAGCAGGATGTCCGCGCCGCGCTCGACGAAGGCCAGCAGCGCCGCGTCGCCTTCGAGGGTGAGCATCTCTTCGAGCAGCTCGTAGGCGAAGGTGTCGCCGAGCACCGAGCAGCGCTCCAGCAGCCGCTCCAGCATCCCGTCGGTCTGGTGCACCGCCTCCAGCAGCGAGAGGCGAAGCCCGATCAGATCCCCGAGGCTCGGCGGCACCTCGCGCAGCGCCGCCTCGTCCGGGCCGCCGTCGAAGACCCCGCGGCCCGGATCCCAGATCAGCGTGCCTTGCTGGAGCAGGTACTGCAGGAGCTGGACGACGTGCAGCGGGTTGCCGCTGCTGCGATCCACGATCACCTGCTGGAGGGCCGCGTCGGCGGGCATGATCTCCCGCACGAGGCTGCCGCTGTCCTCGGCGCTCATGCGCGAGAGCTGAAGGCGCAGCACCGTCTCGCCGTCGTAGCGCGACAGGCGCCGCAGCCCCGCGTCGAGCCCGACGTTGGCGGCCAGATCCTCGGTGCGGATCGTACAGACGATGAAGATGGAGGCGCTCCTGTAGCGGAACTCGACGGCCAGGTACTCCAGCAGCGCCCCAAGCTCGGAGGCGGCCCACTGGACGTCGTCGAGCAGGATCATCAGCGGGTGCTCGCGGCTGGCGCGCTCAAGGACGCGCACCAGCAGCGCGAAGAGGGCCGGCTGGCCGGCCTGGCTCAAGGCGCGGTCCGCCTCCTCCGGGCGCAAGAAGGCCGTCAGCGCCTGCGCGTCCTGAAGATCGACGTCGCCCCAGGCCTCGACGACCTCGGCCAGCCGAACCCGGACCCGCTCCCGAGACATGTGGCGCACCCCGAAGAGGCTCTCGACCACCTCCCGGACGCCGCGCAAGCCCCCGCCTTCCTTCAGGAATGCGCCCGTGATGCCGCGCATCCGGCCCGTCTCGACCATCCGCTCCTTGAGCCAGCTCGCCAGCTTCGTCTTGCCCACCCCGGCCTCGCCGGAGAGCAACACGATACGCCCGACCTGCTCGGCCAGACATTGCCGCGCCAGAGCGTCGAGCTGCTGGCGCTCGGCCTCGCGGGCCACCAGCGGCACGTCGAAGCGCACCTCCGGGGCGATGGCCGCCGACACCGCCTCGGCGGGGGTCTCGACCAGCGGCGGCGCCTGGGCCTCGGGGGCGGTGGAGATCCGCGACACCAAAGGGGCCACCACCGGGATCGAGGTGGGCTCGCCGCTTGGGGCCTCGCCGTCCTGATCGAAGGCGTGGAGCAGGATCGCCGCCTCGCGCAGCGCCTCGCGCAGCGCCGCGGCCGACTGAAAGCGCCCCTCGGGCCGCTTGCTCAGGCAGCGGCGCACCACGGCCTTGAGCGCCTCGGGCAGGACGACCCCCGGCGGCGGGGTGAGCTCCGGCACCGGGGCCGTGATGTGGCGCACCATGACGTCCACGGGCGTCTCGTCCGGCTCCAGCCCCGCGAAGGGGTGCCGCCCCGTGAGCCCTTCGAAGAGCAGCACGCCGATCGTGTAGATGTCGACGCCGGGGGTCAGCGCTCGCTCGCCGCGCGCCTGCTCCGGGGACATGTAGAGCGGCGTGCCGACCACCTCGCCGTCGTGGGTCTGCGAGGCGCTGGCCGGGGCGGAGACACCCCAGGCCGTGGCGATGCCAAAGTCCACGAGCTTGATCAGATCGGGCCAGCGCGCGATCTCGGCGGGCGTCGGGGGCCGATCGGTGCCCGGCACGAAGCCCACCAGCATGTTGTCGGGCTTCAGATCGCGGTGCAGCACGCCCCGGGCGTGCGCGTGGGCCAGCGCGCCGAGGATCGGATCGAGCAGCGCCAGCAGGTGCGCCACCGGCAGCCCGCGGGCCATCAGCGCCGAGAGCGGGAGCCCCCGGACGAACTCCATGGCCAGAAAGAGCGTCCCGTCCGTCTCGGCGCCGAAGTCGAAGATCGAGGCGATGCTCGGGTGGCTCAACATCGCCACCGCTCTGGCCTCGCGGCTGAAGCGGCTTCGCACACCGGGGTGCGCGGTGTACTCGGGGCGCAGGATCTTGAGCGCGACCTCCCGGCCAAGCGGCTGCTGCTCGGCTCTGTAGACCGCGCCGACGCCGCCCTGCCCCACCCGCTCAAGGAGGCGGTAGCGCCCCCCCCCGAAACTGTCTCCGACCACCCTTGGCATCGTCCCTCTCGCCTCCCCGCCCCTGCGGCGACCCATTTATAGCCTCGACCCTGGGGAAGACAAGCGCTTGATTGTCCAGCGAGCCGATTGCGGCGACGACGGGATCGGCGCCTTGTTGAAGGCCGGCGGAATTAAAATCGTGTAAGATCAGATCGCGGACGTCGTATAGATCGTTGATGAAGGGCGTCGGGCGAAGACCTCGGTGAACCAGATGAAGACCGCGAAGACCCCCATGATGGCGCTGACCCACACACCCCGTCGAAGCGGCCGCCCAGATCTGAGCCTGACCGCCGCGACCCTGGCCTGCCTCTCGATGGCCGCCTGCCAGCCGCTCCACGAGGGCCTGCGCGGCGGCCTCCTGGAGCCCTGGCTCTCGGCGGGCGCCAGCGCCCCCGACCTCAACCCCCTCCAGTCCGTCTTTGAGCCCGACGGCGAGGGCGACCTCTCTGAGCGCGATGCCCGGGACACGGACCCCGACGAGGCCCCGGCGGGTCCCTGGAGCGACCATACGGGGCGGGCCGCCGAGGAGGGCGCCAACCACGACGCCCCGCCCAGGCGCGCCGAGTACGTCCTGATGGGCGTGGACTGCTTTGGAGCCGAGGAGGGCGCCTGCGACCTCTTTTCGCGGCTCGCCGGCCTCGACGAGGGCCAGCGCCTGAAGCTGGGTTGGACCGGGGACGGCGCCGCCGGGCGCATCCAGCAGAGCGGCGCCTTCGCGCTGGTCAACCTCAGCCCCGTCTTCTACCCGGACGGCAGCGCCTATGTGACCATCGACGTCGTCCCGAGCCTCCAGCGCGAGCGCCTGAAGCTGCGCCCCGCGCCCGATCTGGACGTCACCATAAACTCCAACCTGCTGGAAATACACGACAAGTTCAACGCCGCGTGGATGAGCCTCTTCGCCCAGGGCGTCGACGTCTCCTCGACGAGCCGCGCCGGCTACTGGCACTACAGCCACGACACCCTCGTGCCCTTCGTCAAGCTCTTCCGCGCCGAGGTCCCCGGCCAGCGCCAGGAGCTCATCCAGGTCATGCTCTACGACGCGCACCCGGAGCGCCGTCAGGCCGCCGCGAGCCTGCTCGGCTTTGATCGCGAGGACGCGCTGTCGGCCGAGGCGCTGACCTGGGCGCTGCTCGATCCCGCGCCCGTGGTCCGCTCGGCCGCGGCCCGCGCGCTCCTGCCCAAGGTGCGGCACGCCGTCGGCCGCCACGACGACACGCCGCCGATCTCCGCCGTGCCGGTCATCCACATGCTCAGCCTGCCGAGCACCTCCGATCGCTCCGGGGCCTCGGCGCTGCTGGCCGAGCTGGCCCTGCTGCCCAGCCTGCGGGGGCAGATCCTCAGCGCCACCTTCCCGATCCTGCTCCAGATGATCGAGGCCACCGCGCCCGGCTCGCGCGGGTCGGCCGTCGAGGTGCTCCAGGCGGCCACGGGCCTGAGCTACGGCGCCGAGCCGGAGCGCTGGAAGCAGGTCAAGATCCAGTAGATTCAACAGGTTGAGAGCGCACGAGGGAGGCGGCCGGGGGGGCGTCGGCGAGGCGAACATCCGGTCGGGGTGACCGGATGTCGCCTGGGGCGAGCCTCCGTTGACATCAGGTCGGAGCGGCCGGATGCCGCCCTTGGGCGAGCCTCAGTTGAAGCCCAGCACCGTGAAGGTGAAGATGTCGTTGATCGCCTCGTTGCGGTGGATGTGGTAGCTCGTGAAGATGACCTCGCCTTCGCCGTAGGGGAAGGACATCAGGAGGGGCACGTCGTTGACGAGGCCGCCGCGCACCGTCTGGACATTGCCGCGCAGGAAGACCCGGGCCTCGCTGCTGACACTCTGGACGATGGCCCACTCCGGGTAGTCGAAGTCGAGCGTCACGCGGCTCTCGCCGAGGACGGCCAGCAGCTCCGCGTCGACGACCTCGGCCTGCCTCAGGCCGGTGGCGCCCTGGAGGACTTCGAACATCGACTTGTCCGTGCCCACGTAGTCGATCGCGTCGGGGAAGGGCTCCTCGATGAAGAGCCAGTCCCAATCCGAGACGTAGAGGCGGCCGCCTTGCGAGACGTAGGCCTCCAGGTTCGAGCGCACCGCGTCGAGCACTCTGGGGTCGTCGAAGATCCCTCGGAAGGCCGTGCCGCAGTTCATGAAGACGACGTCGAACTCGTTGAGGCGGGCCAGGCTGCCCAGCAGGCCGCGCGCCTCGTCGTTGTTGGGGTAGCCGGCGAAGAGGGTGTAGGTGAAGCCAAGCTGGTCCAGGACCACCTCGACCTGATCGAACTGCCCGGTCACGACGGCGATGTTGGTGCTCTGATCGAAGCAGAAGTCGCCCATGGGGATCGTGGTCGTCTCGCCGGCGCGCACAACGACGCTGTAATCGGCCTGATAGGGCCCCTTCTCGACGTGGACGTCGTAGGTACCGGTCTTGACCCCGACGAGGACGAAGTAGCCCTCGGCGTCGGTCTGGGTCTGGACCGTCTGGGTCTGGCCGTTGCAGTCGGTCCAGCTCACCGAGACGGTGGCGCCGACGATCCAGAAGTCCCCGCTGGGCGCGCAGACGCGGCCGTTGATGTTCCCGGTCGGGTCGCCGCAGTCCGTCAGGTCGGGGTCGCCGGGATCTTCGGGGTTGTCGTCCACGCAGATGCGCTGCTCGTCGGCCTCGTAGCACTCCCAGCCGGGGTCATCGGTGGGCTCGTCGGGCTCGTCGGTGCAGACGGTGCGGCTGTTGGCGTCGTCGTAATAGCAGTCCCAGTCCCCTTCGCCGCCGTCGGGATCGTCCGAGGCGGTGCACTCGCGCTCGCCATTGCGGGTCACGCAGTCCCAGTCCGCGCTGCCGTCGGGGGTGTCGTAGCCGCCGTCGGGGCCTTGCGGCCCGGGGCCGCCGCCTGGGTCGTCCTGGTGGCAATGGCGCCCGTCGACGTCGTTGAAGCAGGTCCAGCCGGGGCCGCCGTCCGGGTTGTCGCGAGACTGGCCGGGCTCGTCGTCGTCGTGGTCGTCATCGCAGATGCGGGTGTCGCCGTCGTTGCGGCAGACCCAGTCGCCGCCGCCCGGATCGTCGTTGGCGTTTGCGGGGTCGTCGCTCTGGCAGTGGGTGCCGGTGTCGTCGTCGTAGCAATCCCAGTCCCGGCCTCCGCCGCCGGGGAAGTCATCGCGCGTGCAGTCGACGCCCTCTTCGGTGTAGACGCACTCCCACTCCCCGTCGCCGCCCGGATCGTCGGAGGTGCAGATCCGGCTGCCGTCGGGGCCGTCGCGGCAGCGCCAGCGGCTGCCGCTGCCGCCCGCGTCGTCCTCGCGCACGCAGGTCGTGTAGCCGGGCTGCGCGTCGTCGTCGCAGACCCAGCCGTCGCGGCCGTCGGGCCTGTCCGGGCTGCTCTGCTCGCAGACGCGCCCACGGGCGTCCTCGTAGCAGCGCCACCCCTCGCAGTCTTCGGGGTTGTCGCGGAAGTTGCACTCGGGGAAGTCTTCGAAGAGGTCGTCCTCGTTGTTGCCCGTGTTGTTGTTGACCGTGTTGTTGTTGCCCGGCGTCTCTGGCCCCTGGCCTGCGCCCTCGGGCACCTCGTCCGAGCAGCCGACCAGCGCGGCGGCCCCGCCCGCGACGGTCAGTGCCATGAGCAGGCCGCGTCGGCTCATGAGGAGGTTGCGCGTCGTCATCGTGTGGCCCGTCATGGTCATTCTCCAGCCCTGAGGAGGGATCAAACGTTCGGATTCAGAACCCATCAAGACCCGTGCCATCCCGTCAACCCTCACATCAAGCCTGGAGAGGCGCTCCAGGACGATCCCCTCAACCGATGACGCGCCGCGCTCTGGGGGCAACCCACCCCGCTTTGTGGCGCCCCGGCCACAGATCGAGCGTGCCAGAAGTGCACACCTACGCCCGCCGACGGAGCACCGCCAGCGCCGCGAGCAGCCCCAGCAAAGGCCACCAGGTCGAGCGGTGGAGCGGCGCGCCGGCCTGGGCGCAGCCATCGTCCTTCTCCTTGACGGGGGGCGGGGCGGGCTCCTCGGGGGTGAAGCAGAAGTTGGCGGTGCAGGACTCCAGCGGGCAGCCGCACACGAGGCCCTCCATGCACTCCGAGGGGTTCAGGCAGTTCTCGCCGGGGCCGAGGTTGGTGCGCGCCTCGGGCTCGGGATCGGGCTGGGCCTCGGGCTCGGGATCGGGCTGGCCTTCGGGCTCGGGATCGGGGCCGGGTTCGTTGTTGGGGTCCTCGGGGACGGCGCCGGGGTGGAAGTCGCGCGTGCACTCGGCGTCCTCGGGGGTGGTGGCGAAGTCCTCCCGGCCGGGGGCGTAGAGGTCGCAGACGGCCGCCACGTCGTCGTTGGCCAGCGTCCGCTTGCTGGTGTTGTTGACGCTGAAGGCCGGCGCCATGACCGAGTCCTCGAACTCGGAGTCTCCCAGGCCGAAGCTCAGCCCGATCTGGCGCATCAGCACCGCCTGGATGTCGAAGGCGTCCGCCTCCCCGTCGGGGTTCGTCGACCACTTCGAGAACTCGTCGTTGAGGCCGATGCCGAACTCGATGATCTCGCCCGTGGCGCCGTCCCAGAGGATCCTGGCGCGCGCGAGCACCCCCTGATCGCCCTCCCAGCCCTCGTTGACGAAGGCCACCATGTTCTTGCGGTCGCGGAAGCGGCGCGGATCGTAGTTGTTGGGGTCGGTGTCGAGCACCCCGCCGAACTCGAAGGTCAGCCCCGAGGCTTGATCCCCGCAGAGGACCGATCCCCAGGCGGCGAAGGCCGCGTGGATGGCGTCGAAGTCCTCGGCGCCCTCGATGTCGGCCGAGCCCGCGGCCTGGATGTAATAGACGACCGGCTGGCCGGGCGGGAAGTGGAGCTCGATGCTGCCCTCGTTCGTCCAGATCGTGCAGGCCTCGGCGCGCTCGGCGGCCAGGGCGCCCCACCCGAGGGCCACCCCAGCGAGGATCAAGGCCCACCGCAAGAAACCCCTCTCGACTCTGCTCATTGCTGCCTCCGCTTGCCCACGTCCCGGGCGACCACAAGTGTCGCACCATGCCCTCGTCAATGCAAAGGCCCTCCTGCGAGCGAAGCACGAAGCGTGCCTCATCGGGCGCACGCGAGCCGCTCCGGGCGGCGCACCGGGCCTGCTCTGTCGGCGCTGGGAGGGGGGCGGGGGAGGCCAGAGATCCTGTGGACCCACGATCGCCGCGACGGCGTCCCTGGCGCGCTCGCCCCGCCGAGGTGGAGGCCGCGCTGGCGCCGCTGGGAGTCGAGCTGGAGGCGTCAGGCGGCGAAGTACTGATCGACGCTGAGGCCGAGGTCCTCGTAGCGGGGCCTGACGCGGTCGGTCAGCAGCCCGAGGTGGTTGAGGTTCGGCAGCAGGTTCTCGCTGAAGACGATCTGGTTGAAGTCCTGCATCAGGGGGTGGCTGGCCATCATGGAGGCCAGCTCCGCGTAGGAGATCTGGCGGCGGATCTTCGGCCCGAGGTGCTGCCAGTAGAGGCGGTGGAGGTCCTTGAAGCCGCCGCCGCCGTTCTGGGTGAAGGCGACGGTCCGGCAAAGGCTGAAGGCGTAGTCCTCCATCTCGTCGCGCTCCTGCTCGTTGAGCTCGGAGAGGGAGGATCGGATGGTGTCGAGGCCGAAGCCGACGTGTCGGCCCTCGTCCCGCATGACGAGCTTGAGGACGTCGTGCAGGAGGGGGTCGGCGCAGCTCTCCTTCATCACCGCGAAGGTGCCCAGCGCGAAGCCCTCGACCATGACCAGCATCCCGATGGCCTGCTTTCGCCAGTTGTCGGTCGAGAGGAAGGAGTCGATGACGAACTTGAGTCCGAAGTCGATGTTGTAGATCTGGCTGCCGTCGAGGTAGCGGGTGAAGGCCTCGATGTGGCGGGCCTCGTCCATGGCCTGGGAGGCCAGAAAGAGCTTGCCGTCCATGTCCTCGTGGACGTTGATGAGCTGGCTGGCGAGCATCAGCGCGCCCTGCTCGCCGTGGAGGATCTGGGACATCGTCCAGACCAGCTCCTCGTGGCTCAGGCGGATCAGCGTCTCCTCGTCGACCAGCCCCTTCAGATCCAGGTGAAGGCCCAGGAAGACCTCCTCGCTGATGGCGTATTGATCCCGGCCGATGCGCCGCGACCAGTCCACGTCCCGCTTCGGATCCCACCCCTTCTGCTTGGCCACGTCGTAGAGCCTGGCCCCGCGGGGGAAGTCCGGCTTGTAGGCCAGGTTCCATCGCGGGGTGATCTGGCCGCTGACGACCCCCTCGCGCTTCAAGTCGCCCGTGGCGGCCCGGTAGACGAAGCGGGCGAACTTGCCCTCGGTCATCCGGTGGATGTCCTTGAGGTAGGTCAATCGAGGATCGTCAAACCACATCGCCTTGCGCTCCGCTTCGCACCACCCGGCGGCTCTGGACACCCCGATTGCAACCGCCCACATCTCAAAATCCGAATACACGTTCGGTTTGTCAACAAGGAAAGTTGAACGGGCGTTCGGTTTCTCGATCGGGCCTTGCGCTGGCGGCGCCCCTCGGCGATCATGGGCGAGGTTGGCCGCGACAGCGGGCTGATCGGCGAGCCAGGGGGGGGGGGTCTTCCAGGGGGGGGTCTTGGGGGCGAAGGGCAACAAGGGGCTGGTCTTGCTGGGCAGGCTGGGCAAGACGATACAGCCCAGGGCGCACAAGACGCGCCGCGCGATCCTCGAAGCGGCGCGCGAGTGCTTCAACGACGAGAGCTACGACCGGACGTCGATCAAGGAGATCGCCGTGCGGGCCGAGGTCTCCGTCGGCGCCATCTACGAGCACTTCAAGGACAAGCGCACGCTCCTGAAGGAGGTCGGCCAGATGGAGGCCCATCGCCTGCACGAGGACGCCTTCGGCCCTTTTCGCAGCGCGCTGGCAGCCATGGACGCCGACGGGGGCAGGCAGCCGCGCGTCGAGCAGATCGTCCGGCTGGCGATCCGCGGTACGGTCGAGAGCCACCGCCGCTACCCGAGGCTGCTGGCGGAGCTGGTCGACATCGCCTACAGGGACCGCGAGTTCTTCGCCTTCGTCGAGGAGGCCACCGAGGAGGCCGTCACCTTCGTCAAGGGCCTGCTGGTGATCTTCGGCGCCCACAAGCCCGGCCCGCAGGCCGACCGCGCCGCCCGCATCCTCGTGATGATGTGCGAGAGCACGATCCGGAAATTTGCCCTCTACGGCGACGCGTTGTCGGAGGACGAGCTCGTCGAGGAGCTGACGACCATCGTCATGCGCTACCTCTTCCCCGATCGATCGTACTAGCCGGTCCACCTTCAAGGTCCGGGCGCTCGTCGCCCTGAGCCGCCAGGGGTTGCGTCCGGCGGCGTACCCCACTATCAATGCGCAGGCCGCGCGCCAGGGAGGCGGCGCGGTGACCTCAAGCGGCGTGAAGAGATGATAAGACGCGACCTCGCCTTGATAATGATCGCGCTGGCGGCGATGACCGGCTGCAGCGATGTGACCCAGACCGAAGAGGACTGCACCGACAGCCAGTTCTTCGACCTGAACCTGGAGCTGTGCCGCACCTGCCCGCCGCTGGAGGCCCCGGAGTGCTCGCCGCAATGCGGGATCGCGCTGGTGTCCGATGAGCGCGGCTGTCTGGTGGCCGAGTGCGACTGCGAGGGCTGCGCCGAGGGCGAGTTCTTCGACGCCGACGCGCTGGCGTGCGCGGCGTGCCCGGCCATCGCGGCCACCTGCGCCGAGGGCTGCCAGCCGGTGAGCGTCAACCTCGACGCGCGCGGCTGCTCGGTCGTCGCCTGCGCCTGCGAGGAGGTCTGCAACCCGACGCGCCTGGCGGAGTCCGGCGACTGCGAGCCCTGCCCCGATCGCGCGGCGCCGGACTGCGGCGCGCGACCCCTGCTCGGCGCCACCGACGCCGAGGGCTGCCCCTTGCTGGCCTGCGACTGCGCCGGCGGGCCGCCGGAGGGCTTCTCCGTCGACGATCGCGGCCTCTGCCTGCCCTGCGAGGGGGGAGACTGCGCGAGGTAGCGATGAGCGACGACGAGCCCGGCAGGCTGACGGTTTCGAAGCTGCCCCAGCGCCTCCAGCTCAAGGTCTGGTCAGGGGCCGTTGCCCTCCACCGCGCGCTGGGCGCGAAGGTCAGCGGCCCCCTCGATCTGACGATCACCGACGGCCCCGACGCCCTGATGGAGATCCGGCGCGCCAAGGGCCGCTGCCACCTCAAGCTCCACCACCTCTTCACGGGCTCCGATCAAGACACCCTCGAGGCGCTGGCCACGCTGACGGCCGACGAGCCCGCCAGGGCGCGCTTGAGGTGGGCCAGAGCCCAGGTGCGCGCCTTCGCCCAGACGCAGGATCGGCACCTGCGGCCTGCGCCGCCCGACCGCCGCGTGCGCCTCAAGTCCGAGGGGGCGCACCACGACCTGGCCGCCCTCAACAGCGCGGTGATCCTGGAACACTTCGACGAGGACGCCCGAGCGGAGATCTCCTGGGGGCGCTGGGGGCGACCCCACGCGCGCCAGCAGGCCGTGCGCCTGGGCAGCTACGACGCGCGGCGCGATCTGATCCGCGTCCACCCGGTCCTGGACCAGCACGGCGTGCCGGGCTGGGTCGTCAAGTTCATCATCTTCCACGAGGTTCTTCACCGCGTCGTGCCCTCGCAGCGCGCCGGTGATCGCTTCATCCACCACGGCGCCGCCTTTCAGGCGCGCGAGGCCGCTCACCCCGACTTCGAGCGCTTCCAGGCGTGGATCGAGGCGGAGCTGCCCGCGCTCCTGTCCGGCATGAAGGCCGCGCCAGAGCCCCAGTGAGCCCCATGTCCCCAGATCGCCCCGACACCCGACTGCGCGCCCCCGGCCTGATGGCCCTCGCCTCGATCTGCGGCCTGCTGGCCCTGGCCGCCGGCTGCCCCGGCGAGCGCACGCCGACGCCCTCCCCCGCGCCCTCGGCCGCCGACGTCGGGCTGGCCGTCGAGGTCGACGCGGCCCCCCCCTCCGAGCCCAAGGGCGGCGTGAAGGAGCCCGCTCCGGGCAGCCTCAAGATCGAGGACGTCGGCCCTGCGGCCCCGACCCTCTTCTTCCTGTCCGGGATGAAGGGCTACACCGAGCCCTGCGGCTGCACGCTGGACGTGCTGCTCGGCGGCGTCGACCGCATCGCCGGCTACCTCGGCGGCGCCCGAAGGCTGGCCACCGGCGCCCTCCTCATCGACACCGGCGACATGCTCTTCGATCAGCCTCGGCTGGAGAGCCACCGCGTCGCCCAGGAGCGCGCCAAGGTCGACGTCCTCATCCAGGCCCACCTGGCGATGGGCACGGCCTCGACCACCCCCGGGCCCAACGACTTCGCGCTGGGCAAGCACTTCTACCTGGACAAGGTCCGGGGCGCCGGCCTGGAGATCCTCGTCGCCAACCTGAGCGAGTCCGAGGGCCTGCCCCTGGGTGTCCCCCACGTCCTGCACGAGGTCGGCGGCGTCCGCCTCGGGCTCATCGGGCTGGTGCAGCCCGATCTCTTCCTGGGGATCGAGGGCGTCGCGGTCAGCGACCCGCTCGAAGCCGCGCGCAAGTCCTTGAAAGAGCTCAAGAAACAAGGCGCACAGGCCATCGTGGCGGTCTACCACGGCGACCTGAAGGCCACCAAGCTGCTGCTGGAGTCGGTGCCTGGGATCGACTTCGCCATCGTCGGCCACGATCCGCGCGAGACCGATCAGGTCGATCCCGTCGGCGGGGGCTTCACGCTGGAGGCCTACGATCAGGGGCGCTACATCGGCGTGCTCAAGCTCCTGGTGCCCAAGGGCGCCGCGGGGGGGCCCTTCGTCAACGCGCGCCAGGCCTCCGCGGCCGACATGGAGCGGGTCAACCAGCGCATCGAGCAGGTCGACGCGCAGATCGGGCGTCTGCCGCCTGCGACGCCGGGCGCCGAGCCGCCGATGTTGCTGACGCTGCGCGAGCAGCTCGCCGAGCTCAAGGCCGAGCGGGTCGCGCTGTCCAACGCGAAGCTGGAGATCCCGGCCGACAAGGCCTCGTTCATCTACAGGTCGGTGGCCGTCATGCCGGGCTACCCGTTGGACGCCGCGCTGACGGCGGCCCGAGAGGGCTACAACGCCAGCCTCAAGGATCTGGTGCCCGACGAGCCCATCGTGCCAGTGGAGGCGGGGCAGGCCGAGTACGTCGGCGCGGAGCGCTGCGAGGGCTGCCATCCCCAGCCGACGGCGGTGTGGAAGGCCTCTCGACACAGCCACGCCATCGACACGTTGATCGACCGGGACAAGTCCTTCGACGGCAACTGCATCGGCTGCCACGTCACGGGCTATCGGCAGCCTGGCGGCAGCGTCCTGGGCAAGCTCCAGGTCACGGCCTCGGTGGGCGGCCAGGCCTTCACGAAGAAGCTTGAGAACGTCGGCTGCGAGGTCTGCCACGGGCCTGGGTCGCTGCACATGATCGCGCCCGTCGACGACGCCGGCAAGGCCCAGAACATCGCGCGGGCCGCGCCTGAGGCGCTCTGCGTCAAGTGCCACAACGAGGAGCACTCGACCCGCTTCAATTACAGCGTCTACGTCGAGCAGATCCTCGGCGAGGGCCACCAGCGCAAGCCCTGAGACCTGAGCGGCGCCGTGGGCGTCGCTTCGAGGCGCGGGGTATCTCGCCTCGACGCGCCCTGGCTGGAGCTGCGGACAGGAGGCCGAGGGCGATCTGGGGATGGTCGCCGCGCGGCGGCCTCGCGCCCAAGCGACGAGAGGCGCCCCCACCAAAGTGAGGGCGCCTCTCGTTCTGTGCGACGCGGAGCGGCGGCCTGCCGCGCCCGCTCAAGCCGGAAGTGGTTTGTGCGGGCGAGGAGGGTCGCTGCTACTTCTTGAGCTCTTCATCGATGATGGGCTTGAAGGCGGTCGGGGGCTGGGCGCCGACGAGCTTGCGGCCGTTGATGAAGAAGGTGGGGGTGCCGCTGGCGCCGACGGTGCGGGCCTTGGCCATGTGGTCCTCGATGACCTTCTTGAAGGTGCCCTGATCGAGGGCGGCCTTGAACTTGGTCATGTTGAGGCCGAGCTGCTGGGCGTACTTCTCGAGGTCCTCGCGGGTCAGGGCCTTCTGGTTGGCGAAGAGCAGGTCGTGATACTCCCAGAACTTGCCCTGCTCGTCGGCGGCCATCGAGGCCTCGGCGGCCAGGGGGGCGTCCTTGTGGAAAGGCAGCGGCATGTGCATGAAGGAGAACTTGATCTTGCCGTCGTAATCCTTGAACAGGGCGTCGACGGTGGGCAGGGCGCGCGAGCAGAAGGGGCACTGGAACTCGCTGAAGACGACGATGTGGACCTTGGCGTTGGCGGGGCCCTTGGTGGGGGCGTTGCTGGCGTCGATCTTGTAGACGGTGTTGTCGGCCTCGGGGGCGTCGCCGGCCGGGGCGGCCTTGAACTCGGCGGAGGCGGTCTTCATGATCTCGTCGTAGAGGGCGTCGCCCTTGAGGCCCTTGGCGGTCAGCGGCGCGACGCGCTTGATGGCCTCGTCGACGGCCTCCTTGAAGCGGTCGTAGGGCTGGGCGCCGGAGAGGCGCTTGCCGTTGATGAAGAAGTGGGGCGTGCCGCGGGCGCCGAGGGAGGCGCCGAGGGCCTTGTCCTCTTCGATCTGCTTGTCGAGGGCGGCGTTGTCCAGGCCGGCCTTGAACTTGGTCATGTTGAGGCCGAGCTGCTGGGCGTACTTCTCGAGGTCCTCGCGGGTCAGAGCCTTCTGGTTGGCGAAGAGGACGTCGTGGTACTCCCAGAACTTGCCCTGCTCGCCGGCGGCGATCGTCGCGCGCGAGGCCATGGGGGCCTCCTTGTGGAAGGGCAGCGGCATGTGCTTGAAGACGACGCGGATCTGGCCGGGGTAGGCCTCATCGAGCTGCTTCAGCGTCGGCATGACGCGCGAGCAGAAGGGGCACTGGAACTCGCTGAACTCCACGATCGTGACGATGGCGTCCTTGCTGCCCTTGACGGCCGAGGTGCCGATGGTGGCCTTGTAGATGGTGGTGTCGTCGGCCGGCGGGCGGTTGTTGCGGGGCGCGGGGGCCTCCTTCTTGAAGTTCTCGGTGACGCGGGCGGCGTAGCCGGCGGCGCCCTGGCCCTTGGCCTTGCTCAGCTCGCCGTCGATGATGGTCTTGAACTCATCAAAGGGCTTGGCGCCGACGACCTTGATGCCGTTGACGAAGAAGTTGGGCGTGCCGCGGGCGCCGAGCTTGTTGGCCAGGGCCTGGTCCTCGGCGATCTGCTTCTTGAACTTGCCGCTGTCGAGGGCGGCCTTGAACTTGGCCATGTCGAGGCCGAGCTGCTGGGCGTACTTGTCGAGGTCCTCGGGCGTGAGCGCGCGCTGGTTGGCGAAGAGGATGTCGTGGTACTCCCAGAACTTGCCCTGCTCGCCGGCGGCCATCGAGGCCTCGGAGGCCAGGGGGGCCTCCTTGTGGAAGGAGAGGGGGTTGTGCTTGAAGACGACGCGGACTTCGTTGGGGTAGGTCTCCAGGATCTGCTTGGTCGTCGGCAGGACGCGCGAGCAGAAGGGGCACTGGAACTCGCTGAACTCCACGATCGTGACCGAGGCGTTCGGCGAGCCCTGGACGGCCGAGGTCCCCACGGGGATGACGTCCGAGTCGGGCCCGTTGTTGCCGGCCGCCGCGACGCCCTCGGGCGCCGCCTCGCCGGCGCCGTCCGCCTTGGCGACGATCGCCTCCTGCTTGGCGTCCCCGCCAGTGTTGGCCGTGCCGAGCACGTAGCCCAGCACGAAGCAGATTACCGCCGTGGCTACAAAGCCAATGATAGCATGTTCTTTCTTCATATCTCCATCGCTCCAGTGTTGGCGCGCGCTCGCCTCATGCGGCGCCCGCCCAATGTAAGTCTAGGTAATGAGGGATCTTTTCCCTCTTCCTGTTGATCGATTGACCGTTGACGAGGTCTTGCGCTCCTCGTCCTGCCGCCAGCTCGAAGCGCCGCCCGGAGGGTCCGACCGGAGATCCGCAGGATCTCCCGTTCGGCACCGCCGAGATCAGCTCAAGGGGCTGGGCCCCTGACAGGGGCGACACCACGCCTGCGGACAAGGAAGCCGCAGGAGGGCGCTGATCGCCGTGAACTCAGGGGAAGCTTCGCCAGGGTGGCAAGACGAGGGCTCAAGCCGGCGGAGGGCGCTCAAGGCGTGTCGCGGCCCCCTGGCAGGCGGCGAGCCCTGGATGATCGGGTCGGGTGATCTCGCGCCCGCAAGGGGCCGCGAGGTGTGCCACCGGCGTGACTTCGAAGGGAGCCGGCGAGGGGCTCCTGAGCTGCCGTGGGGCCTCAGGGGCAGGAAGGCCGCTGCACTGAGAGCGCGAGGCGTAGCAGGCCAGCGCCAGCGATGCGCGCGGGACGCCGTGATCCGGGCGCCCGGCCGAAGGTCCCTCGCCGGTGAGGGATTCCAGCGTCACGGGCTCGTCGAGATCCTTGCAGCGCCCCTCGACCTCCTCGTCGAGGCAGGGTCGAGCCTCTGCGCTGTCCCTGGCGCCCCCGAGGCGCTCCAGAGCCTCGTCGCAGCGCCAGCCCATCTCCATGCACAGGGCCTCGCCATGAGGGTGGCTGCGCAACATCTGGCTCAGGGAGGCCGAGTCGGTCGTCTGGCTGGCGAGGCTCATGAAGGCCTCCACGTCCAGACACACCCCCGTCGAGGCCTCCGCGCCAGAGGTCGCCAGCATCACCGCGAGCAGCGTGGACCACATCGGCCACGCCTCTCGGCGAAGATGGGTGGGGTTGTTGAGGGTGTGATGCTTCGTGGGCAACCAGAAAACCTTGGATCGTGGTGGTGGCAGGGCCGAGGCGCAAACCACCCGGTACAAGCGCGGCAACATAGGGCTTATTTCCTCACGACGCAAGGTCCAGCGCGAAGTGCCGCCTCGACTGCCGACCTCAACCGCGCGCAACTGTTGGTACTCCCAAGGCATTCACTTTGACGTTGACACACCAGAAGTCACAGATAGCATCTGCATCTTGTCCCTGGCTCCAGGCCCCGATGCGACCACCCACATGTGCGGATCACGACCCCCCTATGAACAACAACCGGAAGGTCCTCCTCATCCTGTCCATGGCGTTCAACCTGTTCGTCCATCCGTCATGCAGCGATCCGGTTGTCCCTGAAGACACCGAGACGCTTGGGTGTCGGCTCAACAGCGACTGTGGCCCAGCGGAGGTCTGCGAAGAGGGCCAGTGTGTCCCAAGGCCCGACGAGCCCGCTTGCGAAATCGACTGCCCGTGCGAGACGGGCCTGGACTGCGCCCAGGGAGAGGTCTGCGAGGTCACCTCGAGCCGGTGCGTCACGCGCCAATGCACGCGCGATGTGGACTGTGGCCTGGGAGAGGTCTGCGCGGGGGGGCTGTGCCTGACGGACATCAACGCCGACCGCGACCGAGACGGCGTCCCTGACGCCGAGGACAACTGCGCGGAGTTGACCAACACCGATCAAGACGACCTCGACGTCGACGGCCTGGGCAATGCCTGCGACGACGACATCGACGGCGACGGCGCTCCGAACGAGAGCGACAACTGCCCGGAGAACAACACGGACAACGTCGAAGATCTCGACGAGGACGACCTCGGTGACGTCTGCGATCGGGACGACGACGGCGACCTGAACTCCGACACCCTCGACAACTGCCCTCGGGTTCCCAACCCCGATCAGGCCGATCAAGACGGCGACGGGATCGGCGACGCCTGCGACGACGACAACGATCGAGACGGCGTGCCTGACGACCGGGACAGCTGCGTCGGGCTCCCCAACCCCGATCAGGAGGATCTGGATCGGGACGGGGTTGGAGACGCCTGCGACGATGACATCGACGGCGACGGCGTGGAGGACGATGAGGACAACTGCCCTCGGGTGCCCAACGCCGACCAGCGCGACGCCAACGAGGACGGGATCGGCGACGCCTGCGAGGGGGACTCGGACGGGGACGACGTGCGCGACTTCGCCGACAACTGCCTGCTGGTCCCCAACACCTCCCAGACCGACCTGGACGGCGACGGCCTCGGCGACGTCTGCGACCCCGACACCGACGGCGACGGCGTCGAGAACGAGGCCGACAACTGCGCCAGGATACCCAACGCCGACCAGCAGGACGTCAACGAGGACGGCGTGGGCGACGCCTGCGAGGGGGACTCGGACGGTGACGACGTGCGCGACTTCGCCGACAACTGCCCCCTGAACCCCAACCCCTCGCAGGCCGACCTCGACAGCGACGAGACTGGCGACGCCTGTGACCCTGATGTTGACGGCGATGGCTCGGACAACAACGTCGACAACTGCGTCCGGGTGCCCAACGCCGACCAGCGCGACGCCAACGAGGACGGGGTCGGCGACGCCTGCGAGGGCGACCTGGACGGCGACGACGTGCGCGACTTCGCCGACAACTGCCCGCTGGTCCCCAACACCTCACAGGCCGACCTCGACGACGACGGCCTCGGCGACGTCTGCGACCCGGACACCGACGGCGACGGCGTCGAGAACGAGGCCGACAACTGCGCCAGGATACCCAACGCCGACCAGCAGGACGTCAACGAGGACGGCGTGGGCGACGCCTGCGAGGGGGACTCGGACGGGGACGACGTGCGCGACTTCGCCGACAACTGCCCGCTGAACCCCAACCCCTCACAATCCGACCTCGACAGCGACGGGGTTGGAGACGCGTGCGACGATGACATCGACGGCGACGGCGCCGACAACGACGTCGACAACTGCGTCCGGGTGCCCAACGCCGACCAGCGCGACGCCAACGACGACGGGGTCGGGGACGCCTGCGAAGGGGATTCGGACGGGGACGACGTGCGGGACTTCGCCGACAACTGCCCGCTGATCCCCAACACCGCGCAGGCCGACCTCGACAACGACGGCCTCGGCGACGTCTGTGATCCCGACACCGACGGCGACGGCGTCGACAACAACGACGACAACTGCCCTCGGGTGCCCAACGCCGACCAGCGCGACGCCAACAACGACGGTCTCGGCGACGCCTGCGAGGGCGACGTCGATCAGGACGGCGTCCGCGACTCCATCGACAACTGCCCGCGCGACGCCAACGTCGCCCAGGGCGACATCGATCAAGACGGGCTGGGCGACGCCTGCGATCCCGACATCGACGGCGACGGCATCAACAACGAGGTCGACAACTGCCCTCGCTCTCCCTCGCTGCTGGTCAACGATCAGGACGGTGACGGGCTGGGCGACATCTGCGATCCCGACATCGACGGCGACACCTTCATCAACGAGCTCGACAACTGCCCCCGGATCGCCAACATCACCCAGGTGGACGGCGACGGCGACGGCATCGGCGACGCCTGCGACCGGGATCTGGACCGGGACGACGTGCTCGACGAGGTGGACAACTGCGCCGTCGTGCCCAACACCAACCAGGCCGACCTGGACGGCGACGACATCGGCGACGTCTGCGATCCGGATATCGACGGCGACGACATCGACAACGCCGACGACCTCTGCCCGAGGCTGGCGACGCCGGATCGCAGAGATCTGGACAACGACGGGGTCGGGGACGCCTGCGACCCCGACATCGACGGCGACCGGGTGATCAACGGCCTGGACAGCTGCCCCCGGACTCCCAACGTCGACCAACGCGACTCCGACAACGACGGGATCGGCGACGCCTGCGACTTTGACACGGATCGAGACAGCATCATCGACGAGGTCGACAACTGCGCCCGCGACCAGAACGCCGATCAGGACAACCTCGACCGCGACGAGCAGGGCGACGTCTGCGACGGCGACATCGACGGCGACGGTGTCCCCAACGATCTCGACAACTGCCCGCAGGACCCCACCCCCAACCGCCTCGACAGGGACGGCGACGGCATCGGGGACCGCTGCGACGATGATCTGGACGGCGACGGGGACCCCAACGATCTGGACAACTGCCCCCGGACCCCCAACGCCGACCAGCGCGACGCCGACAACGACGAGGTCGGGGACGCTTGCGACGCGGACGCCGACTCCGACGGCCTGCTCAACGATCTGGACAACTGCCCCCAGGACGCCAACACCAACCAGTCGGACCGGGACCTCGACGGCCTGGGCGACGTCTGCGATCCCGACCGCGACGGCGACAGCGTCGACAACGGCGCCGACAACTGCCCCGATCTGGCCTCCAACGACCGTCGAGACAGCGACGGCGACGGCCTCGGCGACGCCTGCGACCCCGACATGGACAACGACAGGGTGCTCAACGGGGTCGACAACTGCGTGCGGACCCCCAACGCCGACCAGACCGACGCCAACGCCAACGGCGTCGGCGACGCCTGCGACCGGGATCTGGACAACGACGGTCTCCGGGACGAGATCGACAGCTGCCCTCAGGTCTTCAACCCCGATCAGGCCGATCTGGACCGGGACGGCTTCGGGGACGCCTGCGACCCCGACATCGACGGCGACGGCCGGCCCAACACCGACGATCTGTGCCCGCGCGACTCCAGGCCCAGCGACCAGGATCTGGATCGGGATGGCCTGGGTGACATCTGCGACCCCGACAGAGACGGCGACGCGATCCCCAACGGGCTGGACAACTGCGCGCTGGCTTCCAACCCCGATCAGGCCGATCTGGACCGCAACCGCATCGGCGACGCCTGCGACCTCGACAGCGACGGAGACGGCCGGATCGACGGGCTGGACAACTGCGCCCAGGTCGCCAACGAGGATCAGGCCGATCTGGACAACGACGGCCTCGGCGACGCCTGCGACCTCGACGGCGACGGCGACGGCCTGCTCAACGTCATCGACCGCTGCCCGGCCCTCCCCTCTCAAAACCAGCGCGATCTGGACGGGGACGGCCTGGGCGACGTCTGCGACGGCGACATCGACGGCGACGTCGTCCCCAACCTGACGGACAACTGCCCCTTCGCCCCCAACGCCGACCAGCGCGACCTCAACAACAACCGCGTCGGCGACGCTTGCGAGGGGGACTCGGACGGCGACGGCCTGCTGGACTTCGCCGACAACTGCCCCTTCGCCTCCAACGCCAACCAGGCCGACCGGGATCGGGACGGCCTCGGCGACGTCTGCGACAGCGACCGGGACGGCGACGGCCTCCCCAACCTGACGGACAACTGCCCCGACCTTGCCAGCGTCGATCGCAGAGATCGGGACGGCGACAACCTGGGCGACGTCTGCGACCCCGACATCGACGGCGACGGGCGCGCCAACGCGCAGGACAACTGCCCCACCATCGCCAACACCGACCAGCGCGACAGCGACAGAGACGGGGTCGGGGACGTCTGCGACGTCGACACCGACAACGACACGATCCCTGACCCCATCGACAACTGCCCGACCCTGATCAACGTCGATCAGGCCGACCTGGACGGCGACGACCTCGGCGACGTCTGCGACTCCGACATCGACGGGGACCGGCGAGCCAACAGCCTCGACAACTGCCCGCGGCTGGCGTCGAGCAACTTCAGCGACGCGGATCGGGACGGCCTGGGCGACGTGTGCGACCCCGACGCCGACGCCGACGGCGTCCCCAACGGGGTCGACAACTGCCGGCTGACGCCCAACGCCGATCAGGTCGACCTCAACAACGACGGCGTCGGCGACGCCTGCGAGGGCGACGCCGACCTGGACGGCGTCATCGACGGCGAGGACAACTGCCCGACCGCTCCCAACAGCGACCAGCGCGATCTGGATGCGGACGGCCTGGGGGACGCCTGCGACGGCGACATGGACGAGGACGGCGTCCCCAACGGCCTGGATCGATGCCCCACGACGCGCGATCCGATGCAGGAGGACCCGGACGGCGACGGCCTCGGGCTGGCCTGCGCCGACGCGCGGGCCGAGAACCCGATGATCGTGCCGCGCGACCTCATCGGCCACACGCTCGACACGCGGGCCAGGCGCGACAATTTCTCCAGCAACTGCGGTGGCTTGGGCGCGCCCGAGCTGGTCTACGATCTGCCGATGGCCATCGGCGAGCGCCTCTTCGTCAGCACACAGGCCGAGCACGACGTGGTCGTGACCTTGCGATCCTCCAGCGGCCAGGAGGTCGGCTGCGCCGAGGGGGGGCTGTCCTTCTTCGTGACGACGGCCGACGTCTACCGCCTGATCGTCGACGGCCGCGAGGCGGGCGATGAGGGGGTCGTGGTGGTGGACATCGAGCGCCAGCTGTTGCGGCAGCCCCAGACCAACGTCTTCTTCCAGAACACCCAGCGCCAGAACATCACGGCGATGGCCTCCGCCGACGTTGACGGGGACGGGGACGCGGACTTCGTGACGACCCACGACGTGGGCAACAACATCACGATCTGGCGCGGGCCGCTGCCCGGCGCCGGGCAGCAGACCAACCTTCCGGTGGGCCTGGCCCCAAGCGCGCTCTTCATCGGACAGCTCGTCGGCGACGCCAACCCGGACATCGCCGTGGCCAACCGGGCCAGCGACAACGTCAGCATCCTGCCGGGCCTCGGCGGCGGCAGCTTCGGCAACCAGCAGTTCCTCGCCGTCGGCGACGGCCCCTCGGCCATCCACGGTGAGGACCTCGACGGCGACGGGCGCCTGGATCTGGTCGTGGGCAATGAGGCGGGGGACTCGATCACGGTCTACCTGGGATCGGCGCAAGGGATGGTGCTGCTCGACACGGTCCCGGTCTGCGACGGACCCGTCGCCGTCGACGCCGGGGATCTCGACGGCGACGACGACATCGACGTCGCGGTGGTCTGCCATGCCGGCGACGCGGTGACGGTGTGGCGCGCCGATCAGGGGCCGCTCGGCGACGCCGTGAACTTCAACGGCTTCGACGACCCGGTTGATCTGGTCGTCGATGACCTGGACGACGATCAGATCGAGGATCTGGTCGTCGTCAACCGGGCCGACGCCACTCTGACGGTGATGCGCGGCGAGGCCGGGCAGCTCCTGCCTGCGCGCGAGTCGCTGCCCGTGGGGCCGACGCCCACGTCGATCGTCAGCGGCGACATCAACAACGACGGCAAGCGGGATCTCTTCGTCCTCGGCGGCCTGGTGAGCACGCGGCTGACGCTCTCGGCGCTGCTTGGCCAAGCCGGAGGTGTCCTGGGCGAGCACCAGCGCTTTGAAGTCCTCAACAGGCCGGCGCCGACTTCGGGGGCGCAGTTCATCACGATGGCCGACATGGACAACGATCGCCGCGTCGACGTCGTCGTGGTCGATCACAATTTCAACCCCCATATCGGGAGCGTCAAGCTCGACGACGACGCGCCGATGACCCCGCCGCTGGTCACCAACACCGCCTCCATCAACGGCGGGGCCTCCCAGGTGCTGGCGGACGTGAACGACGACGGCCGCCCCGATCTGGTCCGTCAGAGCAACGCGCTGGGCGTCGAGGTCGGATTGATGGGCGTCAACGGCCGCCTCGGCGCGCTGACCTTCCACGCCACCGGCACGCCGCTGAGCCGCCTTGCCGTGGGAGACTTTGACGGCGACGGGCTGGAGGACGTCGCCACCTTGGCCAACGACGCCTCGGAGGTCATCGTCTTGCGGGGCAAGGCCAACGGGGGCTTCGAACTGCCCTTCCGAGTGACTGGCCTGACGACGCTGCGCGCGCTGTCGGCGGCCGACCTCGACGGGGACGGCTTCGTGGATCTGCTCACGAGCGGCGGCCGGGTGGCCACGCTCCTGCGCGGCCACCCCGATACCCTCTTCGGCGACCGCACGGCCCTGAGCGCCCTGCGCGGCGACGGGTCGCAGATCATCGCCGGCGAATTCAACGGCGACGGGCGCGGCGACCTCTTCATCACCGACAACTTCGATGAGGTCCACCTCGGCCAGCCCAACTTCGCCTACAGCCTCTTCGCCACCCTGTCGCAGAACGTCGGGAGGGACCACCGAGGCAGGACCATCGATCTCGACCGCGACGGCGACAACGACATCCTCACCACGGACGGGGAGCGGAACGCGGCCTACATCAACAGGGGCGGCCAGCTCGGCTTCGACTTCCGGATCCTCGCAGACTCGAGGAACGCCTCGATTGCAAACGCCGTGGACTTCACCAACGACGGGTTCAACGATCTCGTCATCCAGACCTTCGTTTTCGGGTCGACCTGCACTTTGCGTCGCGGCACGGGTTTGCTCCAGTTCGACTCCGCGGACAGCACCTCCTGCCCCCTCACTGACAGCGTCAACGCGCCGATCGAGGCACATGACTTCAACCACGACGGCCTGCTCGATCTCCTCTATCCCGGGTTCAACAACTTCGGCACGGTCTTCAACCGATCCCTCCTCACGGCGGCCCCTGGGACTCGCCTGGACGACGTCTCGCAGCCGCCCTGCCCCTCGGCCTCCTTCGCGGCCAACCTCTCCGCCCCCGCGCGCCCCACCTTCCAGCTCGACGGCGGGTGCCGCGTCGAGCGCGTCGAGCTTCAGGTCACCCTGGCCGCCCCGGGCGATCTCGCCCGGCTTGAGCTCTCCTCGCCGGCCGGGCGGGCGCTCCTGATCTCCACCCACAAGGCGATGCCCACCCAGGCGCGGTGGGTGCCTGAGCAAGTCACGGGTCTGGCGCGCTTCGAGGGGGTGGAGGCCGGGGGCCAATGGGTCCTGCAGGGCTTCAGCGCGCGCTGTGCCGTCGGGGACCTCGGCTGCGCGCAGTTGCCCCGGTTTGCCGCCGTGACGCTGCACGTCAACCCGCCCATCCTCGACCCGCTGGACCCGAATCAGGGCGTCAGCGCTTGCGCGCAGGGCGTGGACCTCCCCGACGCGGACGGGTCGCCGTGCAGGTGGGACGGGCAGGCGCTCGACAGCACTCTGTCGGGGATCAACGACACGGACTTGCTGCTCCTTGAGGGGCCAGAGCGCGGCGGCCTTGCCGAGGACCAGAGCCTGACGGTGACCGTCACGGCGGCGCCTGACACCCGCGCCCTCGCGGTGCGGGTGCGCCTGCCGGGGACGCGCCCGACGCTGGCGAGGGCGGCGCAGGTCGAGCCGGGCGTATGGTCGCTGACGCTGCCCTCGTCGGCCGCGCTGGCGGGGCGCTACTTGCTGGTGGAGGTCAAGGCCGTCGCCGCGACCCGAAGCCCCGCAGGCAGAGCCTACACGGTCGAGGCGAGCGTGGATTAGTCCGTTCATCGTCGCGTCTGGTTGTCGGCGAGCCCCGTCGAGGGTGGTCCTGCGGCGGGCGAGGTGGGCGAGCCTGGGCGAGCGCCCTGGCCGGGGCAAAGAGGCGACGCAGGGCGCGGTGATCGGGGTCGACGGTGCGGGGTGGCCTTGCGCCTGCGCGCCGGGCTGTGCTAATGCTGTGACCAGCATGGCTGTGCAAGCTGGCGGCATGGGCAACCCCTCCGGACCTTGTGGTTCGGAACAGGACGAGGCGTATGGCCTTCAAGACGCGCTGTTTTGGCATGACGGATGTGGGGCGCGCCAGGCAGAAGAACGAGGACAACTTCATCCTCGTGCCCAACGAGGGGCTCTATGTGGTCGCCGACGGCATGGGCGGTCACGCCTCGGGTCGTCTGGCGAGCTCTCTGGCGGTCAAGTACATCACCGAGTACGTCTGCCTCCAGAGCAAGAGGCCAGACTTCTCGCCGGCCTACGCCAGGGAGAGCAGCATCACGGAGCCGGCCTTCGTGCTGTCGAGCGGCATCCGGCACGCCAACGAGCGGATCTACATCGAGGCCTGCAAGAACCCGGCGCATGAGGGTATGGGGACGACGGTGGTGGCCATCCGCGATCCGGGCGACGATCACCTGATCCTGGCCCACGCGGGCGACAGCCGCATCTACCGGTTCCGGGATTCGAGCCTGTCGCAGGTGACCGAGGATCACTCCTTGCTCAACCACCTGCTCAACACGGGCAAGCTCAAGCCCGAGGAGGCCGAGAGCTTCCCGAACAAGAACGTGATCTTCCGCGCGCTGGGCCTCAAGGACGACGTCCAGGTGGACACCCAGCGCATCCCGAAGCGGGCCGGTGATCTCTACATGATGTGCTCGGACGGCTTGAGCGACCTGATCGACGACTGGGCCATGGGCGAGCTGCTGGAGGGGGCGTTCAAGGATCTCAGGGCGACCTGCAAGTCCTTGATCGACCTGGCCAATCGCAATGGCGGCACGGACAACATCACGGTCGTCATCCTGCTGATCGAGGGGACCTGAGGGAAGCGCCGAGGGGGTCGGGGTATCGGCCCTGCGGCGGCCCGCAAGAACGAGAGAGGGGCGCGACAGCCATGGCCGTCGCGCCCCT
>SYOX01000313.1 GCA_005804885.1 Pseudomonadota bacterium | reverse complement strand
CTCGGAGCAGCGCCACCTGGGCTTGAAGCTCAAGACACCCCTTGCAGGCCACGGCTGGTTCTTGCTCGTTCATGCCCCCATCATGCGCCCATCAGGTCCCTTTGGAAACCTGACCAACCGTTCCCCTCGTGAACGCGTACGGTCCGAAGCGTTCCGGAGAATGACTGACTTAGTTTCTTTGGGTATGTCATGTTGTAGGCCTAAAATCCTTCTTATGCCGCCCGCAGGCGGAATACCTCCCCGTGACTATGCCGCTGGTGGGCGGGGTAAGCAAGCCCTTCGCCGGTGCTGTGCCGCTGGCGGGATCACCGCCCCACAGGTGATATCCCGCTTGCACACAAGGAGGTGCCCAGCGGCATGGCACGACATCCCGAGCACCATCGATCCCACGACGGTCGAGATCGCCGAGAAAGACGAGACGATCAAAACGCGCTGGCCAGCCTGTCGGGTCGAGGTCATGGTGGGGTCAGTCGGGTGGACAAGCTCTCCAGTCGTATTTATCGCACAACATCCTCCAAATGGTGCAGGCACTTGGATCTCTGTTGCTGTGGACTTTGCATGCCTTGGCGAGGATGGCGACCCCTTCCTGAGTTGACTCAAGCTGTTGCTTGGACATTTCGTATGGGGATGGCTCCCTGCAGGTCGGTGCTCCGTACATGAGCACAAGAGCCAAGGCGGTGCATTCGTATCCTTGTGAGCAGGACTGGCGCAAGCGGCGTTCGGCTTCATCGAGGTCTTGTTCAACGCCGAGTCCATACCAAAGGACACTTCCTGCGCCACCGCACGACCTCATGTGTCCCTTGGAGCAGGCATGATCGAAATACCTGAAACCGCCCACTGGGTCAGGGGTTGAGGACAAGAACCCCGTCTTCAAGTCGCCGACTTCGAAGCATGAGTCGAGGTCGCCACGGTGGCAGCGGCTTGAGTGCAGCACAACAGCCCATCGGAGCAATTCAGTGCGATAATTACGAATATATAGTGCGATTTCTTTCGGTGTATTCCACAGATCTTCTATAGGCCAGAAGTGCCAGGCGGCAGCCTGACGACAGGCGTGTGCTTGCCCGTGATGACAGCGGCGAATCTTCGAGAGCAGCACATCGAAATGGCCGGGAGGGGTGTGGTGGCGGTGTTGTACTCTTGTGGTGGGTGTGAGGTTGGGGTCTGATTGAGCGTAGAAGGCGACAAGAGTGGGACCTTCGGCCTTGGGTGGTCCAAAGAGCAGTTCGCTGTAGACTCGTTCGAAGGGCTCACATTGCGCAGGCCATTGAGAGCAGAATCCCATCAACGCCAGACAGTCATCTTGGTGGTCCCAGCACTCGGCTCGGAGCCACTGAGCGGCATTTTCAGGCAGTTCGACGGGGGTTTGAGTGGGGGGCGTCTCGATTGGAAGTGAGGGCGCCTTGGGTTGGGAAGGGGCCATTTGGGGAAAGGAAACGAGACTCATCAGAACGACAGTGAACACGTCCACGCCAACCTCCGCTCAGCTGTTTCAACATCTACAGACAGCTTGAGTCGGTGGTTGTTCTCACAAACTGAGAGAGGGTCGCGTTGAGAGAGCGGCACAACGATACAGCTCAGCAGCCGGGGCCGCCGAGCGACGATGAACCCCGGAACGCGCACATGCGGCCCCGGTCTGCTGCAGCGCCTGGTTCGGCGTGCCTTTACTCGGTGTCCTCGCGGCGGTGCGAGTACAGTCCGTAGAAGTCGAAGTCCACCGCGAGTGAGTACCGGGCCAAGCCCTCGGTGACAGCCCGCTCGAAGTACAGTCCGGGGTACTCCCGGTAGAAGTACCCGACAAGCTGCATGACCCCGCCGAACTCCCGCGCCACCGCCGCGAACGCCTCCGGGTTGGCGTCGAGCTGGGCCAGCACGTCGGCGATGTGAGCCTCCAACTCTTGGCCCCGGCCGAGCCGCGAGTAGAGCGACCACCGGCTGAACTTCCGCTCCCGCCGGGTGCGACCGCAGATGTCGCCCCACCGCCAAGACTCCGTCGGCGGCACCCCGACCCGCGCGGTGATGTCGGCCGGGTCGAAGCCGTCGGACACGGAGAAGTAGGCGTACTGCTCGTTGTCCGCGACTGCCACCCCCGAAGCCCTCCGCGGCCGAACATCCTTCCTATACCGCCCGCAGGCGGGATACCTCCCCGTGACTATGCCGCTGGCGGGCGGGGTAAGCAAGCCCTTCGCCGGTGCTGTGCCGCTGGCGGGATCACCGCCCCACAGGTGATATCCCGCTTGCACACAAGGAGGTGCCCAGCGGCATGACACGACATCCCGATCCCTATCGATCCCGCTACAGTCGAGGTCGTCGAACAAGGTGCCACGATTAAAACGCGCTGGTCAGCGCGGATAAGAAAGCGATCGGGCTGCAAAAGCCGCCCGAGGGGCGAGGATCTGAGCAACAACAAGGGGATGCACTCGATAAGACGAACTGGCCGAGGGCTGGCTCACGGTCGATGAAGGCGGGGTGTGCCGGCTGTTGCCGGGGGCGCCTGCGGGTCTGTGGTCGTGGCAGGGGGTCAGCGTCGGGGGGAAGGGGCGGCTTCCGGCGCTGACGGTGGCTGGGGAGCGGGGTCGGATGAGGGTGTGGGGGTCGGGAGCGGTCGGGCAGGCGGCGGCAGCATCCGATAAGCGCCGCAGACCAGCTTCGCGCGCTTGTGGGGGCTCCGGTTGCCTGGATCGCTCCCGAGCCCTATCCTCTGAGCAGAGGCACGAACCTTCAAGGAGGGGCCAGATGGCCACACGCAAGAGAAGAGCACTGAAGAAGCCACAGGTCGAAGAGTTCTATCCCAGGTCGGTGCCCGCCGGTGAGGCGATGCGCAAGAACCTGACGGCTGCGACCGATTGGATCAGGGAGAATGGTCAAGACCCTCAATGGGATGGGAAGGTCGTGGCTTTTCACCAATGTAGATTGGTCGCATGGGCTGATGATGAGGGGGCGCTGAACGGCGAGTTGAGGCGCATGGGGATTGACTACAAGGATGTGGGCGTCGCGGCGCTCCCATTGGGCCGCCGCTGGAAAAGCCACAAAGCCTCTGACGGTCGATCTTGATTCGCGGCGATCGCGAACCAGATCCTCGACAACACATCCAGGCCCAGCACGGGCTTGAAGAGATCGTCAGAGACCACCACTGTCAGCTCCCCCATGTGAAGATCTTGCCCGCTATGGGTTGCAACCAGGGCGACGTCAAGGGTGGCCTGATCGTTACCAGGAAGCAGGCGAAGCTCAAGATCGTCGAGCACGCGAACAGGGATCATTGTTCTGGGGGCTGCGGTGTCGAGCCACGTCATATGCTGCTTGCCGCCAAAGGAGACCCAGCCAAAGAAGCCTTCGTTGTACAGGGGCGGTCCCATGCAATGTGAAGCCCCGGTGTTCCATTGGCGGCGTCTGCCGCCCACCACTTCATAAAGCGTCCCCGCGTGGCCTGTCCGGCTCGTCTTGGCCCGCCCCCCGCTCGATCTTCGCGTGGCCATCCTCAACCCCCTTGCTGCACAACCAGCCTCGTCTGAGTGCCGCAAGCCCAGGTTCTCCATATCGCAGCGGAGATCAAGAGGTGTGGGGTGTTTCCCGTCAAGCCCCCAAGGTGATCCGTCTCGTGAGGTCGCCGAGGCGCTAGAACGTGTTCTATTGAAATGAAGACCCCTGATCTGTTACTCCTGAAGGACAAGCTCGCCAGGCCTGACGACGCAGGTGACGGATGATGAGGATGGGCAGATGAAGAAGTGCGCTTGGGTGTCTCGGATCGCGGCGGTCTTGTGCGTGCTGGGCCTCGGCGGCGTGGCCGCGGCCGGCGACAAGTGGGAGGAGCGGGACAAGGGCGGCGGCGCCACGATCTTCTCCAAGGACAAGGCCGGCAGCGACGTCGACGTGATCAAGGGCGTCATCCAGCTGCCCTACACGACCGCCGAGGTGGCCAGGATCCTGACCTCCAACGACCCCAGGGACACCTTCATCCCAGACATGAAGCACTTCAAGATCCTCAAGGAGGAGAAGCTGCCCACGGGTCGGTTGGTCCAGTTCATCCACCAGATCAGCGCCGTGCCCGTGATCAGCGACCGCGAGGTGATCGTCCGGGCCGAGACCTGGTCCGAGCCCGGCGACAAGGGCGACACCTGGCACTCGACCTTCAAGGCGACCCTGCAGAACGCCCCGCCGCCCAACGCCGACATCGTGCGCATCGTCCAGCTCGAAGGCGCCTGGGTCCTCAAGCCGACCGGGGACGGCAAGGGCTCCGTCTTCACCTACACCGCCCACGCCGAGGTCGGCGGCAATGTCCCCGACTTCATGGCCGAGTCCGGCCAGATCGACAACCTCTTGCAGATGCTCAAGAATTTGCGCGCCCTGTGCGTCAAGCACCACGGCGCCCGCTGACCCGCCGCCCTCGCGCGCGCCCACCCTCGTCCCAGGAGACAGGCCCTTGAGCACCGTCGTCGTCACAGGGGCCTCGGGCCACATCGGGGCCAACCTGGTCCAGTCGCTCCTCGATCAAGGCCGCCGCGTGCGCGCCGTCGCCCACACCCGCAAGGGCCTGCTTGAAGGCGCCGAGGTCGAGTGGGTCGAGGCCGACGTGCGCGACAAGGCCTCGCTGGTGCGGGCCTTCGAGGGGGCCGACGTGGTCTACCACCTCGTCGCGCTGATCTCGATCGACGGCGAGCAGGGCGGCCTCGTGCCCGAGATCAACGTCAAGGGCGCGGCCAACGCCGCTCAGGCCGCCCTGGAGTGCGGCGTGCGCCGCCTGATCCACTTCAGCTCGGTCCACGCCTTCGACATCGCCCGCCAGGGCGGCGCGGTCGACGAGTCCTGGCCGCGCTCGAACACCCCGCAGCACAACGCCTACGACCGCTCCAAGGCCGCCGGGGAGGTGGAGGTCCGCAAGGTGATCGAGGCGGGCCTCGACGCGGTGATCGTCCACCCCACCGGCGTCATCGGCCCCAACGACGGCGAGCCCTCCCGCATGGGGCAGGTCTTCCTCGACCTCTACCACCGCAAGCTGCCCGGCCTGATCAACGGCGGCTTCAACTGGGTCGACGTGCGCGACGTCGTCGCCGGCGCCATGGCCGCCGAGGTGCGCGGCCAGCGCGGCCGCAACTACCTGCTCTCGGGCCACTGGCGCTCGGTGGCCGAGCTGGCCTCGCTGGCCGAGTCCATCACCGGCGTCAAGCCGCCCTGGATGGTCTCGCCGATGTGGCTGGCCCGCGTCGGCGCCCCCTTCCAGGTCGCCTTCAACCGGATGCTCGGCCAGCGCCCCCTCTACACGAGCGAGTCGCTGGAGGCGCTGCGGGCCAACCGCGACATCTCCCACGCCCGCGCCAGCGCCGAGCTCGGCTACGCCCCTCGGCCCATCGAGCGCAGCGTCGAGGACATCTACAGCTGGTTCAGGGCCCGCGGCATGCTGGCCGGCCAGGGCGAGGGGTGATCGGGATGGGGCCTGCGGAGTCTGAGGTGCATTTCTGGATCGTGCTTGGCGTGATGCTCGCCGGGGTGGTGACCTTCCTGGCCTTGCTCTTCATCACCGCCCCCTACGGCCGCCATTACGGCGGCGAGCCCTCCTGGGGGCCCTCGATCCCGAGCCGCTGGGGCTGGATCGTGATGGAGAGCCCCTCCGTCGTCGTCTTCGCCGCCATCTTCGCCCAGGGTGATCACGCGTCGAGCCTCGTCCCCCTCGTCCTGCTTGGGATCTGGCAGTGGCACTACGTCCACCGCACCTTCATCTTCCCCTTCCGCATGCGGACCGAGGGCAAGACCATGCCCCTGCTCGTCGTCGCGCTGGCCGTCCTCTTCAACTGCACCAACTCCTACATCAACGCCCGCTGGATCTCCCACCTGGCCGAGTACGGCACCGGCTGGCTGCTGGACCCCCGCTTCATCCTCGGCGTCGCCGTCTTCGCTCTGGGCTTCGCCATCAACGTCCACTCCGACACCGTCTTGATCAACCTGCGCGCCCCCGGCGAGCGCGGCTACAAGATCCCCCGCGGCGGCGCCTGGGGCCTGGTCTCCTCGCCCAACTACCTCGGCGAGCTCCTGGAGTGGATCGGCTGGTCCCTGGCCACCTGGTCGCTGGCGGGGCTGGCCTTCGTCATCTACACGGCGGCCAACCTCGTCCCCCGCGCGATCAGCAACCACAGGTGGTATAAGGAGAAGTTCGCCGACTACCCCGCGTCCCGCAAGGCCCTCGTCCCCTTCATCTTCCAGGTGTTCTGATGCGCTTTGCCTTCACCGACGATCAAGAGGCGCTGCGCCACAGCGCCCGCCGCTTCCTGGCCGAGCGCGCCCCCCTGGCCGAAGTCCGCCGCGCCGCAGACCTCCCCCTCGGCTTCGACCCCGACCTCTGGCGCCGCCTCGGCCGCGACCTCGGCTGGACCGCCATCACCACTCCCGAGCCCTGCGAGGGCCTCGGCCTCGGCCACGTCGACCTCGCCGGGCTCATGGAGGTCATGGGCGGCGCCCTGCTGGCCGCCCCCTTCTTCACCTCGGCCTGCCTAGCCGTCGACGCCCTGCGCTGCGTCGCCTCCCCTGAGCAGCAGCGCCGCCTCCTGCCCGCCATCGCGGCAGGTGACACCCTGGCCACCCTGGCCTTGACCGAGCCCTCGGGCCGCTGGGAGGCCCAGGCCGTCGCGACCGAGGCCCGCCCCGACGGCGACGGCTTCATCCTGAACGGGGTCAAGCGCTTCGTCCCTGACGGCGCCGCCGCCGACCTCCTGCTCGTCGTCGCGCGGGCCCCCGGCAGCGCCGGAGAGCGCGGCCTGGGCCTCTTCCCCGTGCCCGCCGACGCCCCCGGCCTGACCCGCCGCGCTCTGCCCACCATGGACGCCACGCGCCCCCAGGCCGCGCTGAACCTCGACGGCGTCCGCGTCGCCGCCGCCCTCGGCGACCCCGAGGGCGCCTGGCCGGGGCTGCGCCGCGCCCTCGATCTGGCCGCCGTGGCGCTGGCCGCCGAGCAGGTCGGCGGCGCCCAGCGCTGCCTCGACATGGCCGTCGAATACGCCAAGATCCGCGAGCAGTTCGACCGCCCCATCGGCAGCTTCCAGGCCATCAAGCACATGTGCGCCGACATGATGGTCCAGGTCGAGTGCGCCCGCTCGGCCTGCTACTTCGCCGCCTGGGTCGCCGACGAGGACCCCGACGCCTTGCCCGAGGCCGCCGCGCTGGCCAGAATCGCCTGCTCCGAGGCCTTCTTCGCCTGCGCCGCTCAGAACATCCAGATCCACGGCGGCGTCGGCTTCGCCTGGGAGCACGACGCGCACCTCTACTTCAAGCGCGCCCGATCGACCGAAATCCTCCTCGGCGACCCCGACTTCCACCGGGATCGGCTCGCCGCCATGATCGGGCTCCACACCAACCGCGCCGAGAGATCGTGATGGCCATCGACACCCTCGCCCCCGACATCCTCGCCCTGCTCGCCCGACCGGCGCGCCGCTGCCTCATCCTGGTCGCCCTCCTGGCGGGCCTGGCCGGCTGCGCCAGCGGCGACGGCGGCGCAGTCCAGCGCGCCGGCGACGACACGGACGCCGAAGACGCGGGCGCGCTCGAAGACGTCGCCCCCCCCGACGCCGGCCCCGAGGACGTCCCAGAGCCCGAGCCCGACGCCCCCGCCGAGGCAGGGCCGCCCGACGCCGACGAGCCAGACGCCGACGAGCCAGACGCCGACGAGCCCGACGCCAGCTCTGACCCTGACGTCGTCGAGCCCGACGCCGAGCCCGACGCGAGCTGCGACCCTGTCCTTTGGGCGGACACCGACGGGGACGGCTTCGGCGATCCAGAAGGCGCGCGGGGCTGCGAAGGGGTGATGGGCTTCGTGGACAACGACGCCGACTGCGACGATCGCTCGCGCTTCGTGAACCCGGAGGCCGAGGACAGGCCGGACTTCGACTTTCAGGACGCCGACTGCGACGGCATCGACGGCAATGCCGACGCGCTGGTCTTCGTGGCCGCGGACGGCGACGACGAGATCGGCGAGGGCACGATGGTGAGCCCGCTTCGAACGATCGGGGCGGGGCTGGAGGTGGCGCGAGGGCGAGAGGGGGTCATCGGGGTCGCGGTCAGCCGGGGGAGCTACGCCGGGCAGGTGGCGCTGGTCGAGGGGATCTCGCTCTTCGGCGGCTACGACCGCGCCAGCGGGTGGCGGCGGGCCGACGGGCAGGTGGTCGAGATCGTCGCGCGGGCCCCCGATGATCTTCGGGATGGCAGGATCGTCGGGGTCGTAGCGTCGGGGATCGCCGAGCGCACCGAGGTGGCGCTGATCAACGTGCGCGTCGGCGACGCCGGCGTCGCCGGCGCATCGGTCTACGGGATCCACGCCCTCAACGCGCCGGGGCTGGCGCTCAAGCGGGTGAACGTCTCGGTCGGCGACGCCGGCGGCGGCTCGCCGGGCAGCGCAGGCGACAACGGCGCCAACGGCGGCAATGGCTCAAACGGCGGCAACTGCGGCGGCGGCGGCGGCGCTGGCGGCCCGAGCCCCTGCGGGAGCGTCGGCGGCGTCGGCGGCTTCGGCGGCGACGTCAGGACCAACGGCTCGGCGGGGGAGCCCCCCGGCT